>JANNSA010000332.1:0-6436 GCA_031402115.1 Hyphomicrobiaceae bacterium
CCGGCTTACTGGTTTTGTGTATTGCTTACCTGGATAGTTTGCCGCCTGGTAGGAGATGCCAGATTACTGACCGAGACATGGGAAATGATTGTAAATCTGTCGATGCTGCAGAAATTTCTGCGTGTTCGAGATGTCGATGGAGTGTATTGGTCGCTTGCCCGGGAGTTGCTGTTTTACGCTTCTATCTTTGTGCTGTTGAGGACAGGTCACTTTAGGCTGCTGCACAGATTCGCCATCCTGTGGCTGGCGTTGTCCTTGCTGCTCCTGATTGGCGGGGCGCCGAAGTTGGTGGTCTTTGCAACAAACAGCGATTACAGTGGATTCTTCTGCGCGGGCATAGGAATATATCTTTTCGCAAGTGAGGGCCGAACAATGCGCTCCGGGGTGCTGATTATTTGTGCGACCGCGGTTGCTGTCTATCAGTCAATACTCAAATCTGAACAATTGTCATCCACGTCAAATTACATGTACGAGCCGCTGCTTGTAGTTTTACTGACGATTGCGTCCGTCCTGCTAGTCATATTGGCAACTCAAAACTTTAGACCATTAGGGCCGTTGCGAGCGCTGTCAAAATTAGGCACTGCGACGTACCCACTTTATCTCATTCATGCATATATTGGATACAGTTTGATTAACGCCTATCCGGCGCTCTTTGCAAGTGCCTCAGCAATTCTCGGCCTCATTATTATAATGATGCTGGTGGCTTATGTGATTGCCAATAATATAGAACCGATACTAAAGTCATTTATTCGCGCACGAATCTTCCACAATTCCGGTGCCACTCCTTAGTCTGCTGTTGGATGGCGGCCTTTTGCAGTGCAGGTTTATGGCTGCTCAGTTGCCGACCCCAATTTGCGAAGCGCCTTTCACTGCGGTGAAGAACGCATCCTCGGGCAGCATCGAACCAGGCCGTCGGCCAACATCAATGCAAAACCGTTGGTAGCTATGCCCGTATTCTTGATCAGTTAGATGCAAATAAGGCTTTGATTTCTTATGGACTACACAGCAGAGAAGCTCGGCTTCAAGATCATTAAGGCCGCGCGCTATTTGCGGTTGTATGGTTTGCGCCGGACGCTTATAAAGGTCAGGGGGCAGTATCACATGAATGCGACTTATCGGACGCTGCCCCAAGTCTCGTCACCACCGCCGACCGGCGGCCATGTCGGCATCATTGGATGCGGGAATTATGCATTCAGTAATATTGCTTACTATATCCAGAAGGGGCATCGGGGCTGTATTCGGGCCGGAATGGATCAGAATATTTCCAGGGCGGCATCACTGTATGAGAGATACGGGCTCCGTTACTACACGGATAAAGTCGATCTCATAATATCGGATCCCCAGATTGACATAGTCTTCATTGCCTCGAATCATGCAACCCACGCCGAATATGCCATTCGCTGCATTGAGGCCGGCAAGCACGTACACATCGAAAAGCCGCATGTCGTCTCAGAGGACCAACTGCGTCGACTCGCTTCGGCCATGAAGCTTCATCCCGCTGCAAAGGTTTTTCTGGGTTTCAACCGACCGCGAAGTGTTTTGTTCAAGAAGTTGCAGACTCTACTTTCACAGCAGTCCGGCCCCATCATGATAAACTGGTTTGTCGCAGGCCATGAGATACCGGCGGATCACTGGTATTTCGATGAGAATGAAGGGGGGCGTGTTCTTGGAAATTTGTGCCACTGGACAGACTTGACTTTGAATCTCGTCGGCGCGGAAAAGGCATTTCCATGTGTGATCGTGCCTGCCACCCCCCTCGGATCGAAATCCGATTACGTTGTATCCGTCATGTTTGCCGATCAGTCTTGTGCAGCCATTACCTTCTCGGCGAAGGGGCACACTTTTGAGGGTGTCCGTGAAGTGCTGAATGTTCACAAGGGCGACCTGCTCGCCAATCTGACCGACTTTCATTCGATGACGGCTGATTTGATTGCGGAAAAGCATTGCAAGAGACTGTTTTATCGTGATCATGGACATGGCGTTAACATCGCAAACTCCATGCGCAGCAAGACCGGCGAGGATCTCGAGTATGTAGTGGCAACAGCCAAGTTGTTTCTTGCAATCAAGCGAGCGATTGATTCAGGCCAAAATGTCACATTGTCCAAAGAGGAAGCAAATGGTCATCTTTTATGATTCAATTAAGCTTGCCCCTGACTGCCCAATCTGGCCCGGTAAAAGGTGGCCGCTTCGGCGGATACCGAATCATCTGCTACTGCAGCGGGCAGACGCGTCAACCAGCCCCGTTGGCTCTGCTTCGCGGTGATTGTTGGGGGTCAGAATCCGCAAACATGCTATGGGTTGCGGCAAGTCAACTCTCAGCGCACGAACGGACATTTTGCAGACGTTGGATGAACTGATCCTTATGAGGGCCCTATCAAATGGTATAAGGGCGAGGCGCCCGTTTAGCAGCGAACAGAATTGTTACGGGATAGAGAAGGGCAAAGTATCCGAGCAGTTGGACTGACAATGAAGCACGCCCCCATTGCACCAGCTTTTTTGAACTTCCACGAGCCACCGCCTGCTGGCAGCGGGGCCCGCAGGAAAGCTGCAACTGGCGCTCCTGGACTGGTATCCAGGGCCGCAATCTGCTCAACACTTGAAGTTCGCTGCAATAGTGTCCACATTTTTCCATCCGCGACGGATGTAGTGGAACGCCAAATACACGGGTTAAAATCGAAAATCGGAGGAAGGTAGTGCGACAAGTTTTTCAGAGCCTCAAGTCCGGGGAAACCCAGGTACTGGATATTCCAAACCCCAGCCCGCGCAGCGGACAACTCCTGATCCGGACCCATCGCACGGTGATCTCCGTGGGCACCGAGCGCATGCTGGTCGAGTTTGCCAAGGCCGGCTACCTGAAGAAGGCGCAGCAGCAGCCGGAGAAGGTCCGCCAGGTGCTCGACAAGATCAAGGCGGATGGCCTGCTGACGACGCTCGACTCGGTGCTCAGGAAGCTGGACGAGCCGATGATGCTGGGCTACTGCAATGCAGGGGTGGTGATCGGCATCGGTGCAGGGGTCAGCGGCTTCGCGGTGGGCGACCGGGTGGTCAGCAACGGCCGGCACGCCGAACTCGTCTCCGTGCCCGCCAATCTGTGCGCAAAGATCCCCGCAGAGGTCCCCGACGAAGAGGCTGCCTTCACCGTCCTCGGTTCGATCGCGCTGCAGGGCATCCGCCTGATCCAGCCCACGCTCGGCGAATCGGTGGTCGTGATGGGCCTGGGGTTGATCGGGCAGATCGCGGTGCAGTTGCTGCGCGCAAACGGCTGTCGCGTGCTGGGTCTGGACTTCGACCCCGCCAAACTGGCGCTGGCCCGTGCGGCGGGTGCCGAGGTCGTCGACCTGCGCGAAACCCCGGATCCCGTGCAGGCGGCCATGGCCTTCTCGCGGGACCGCGGTGTCGACGCCGTGCTGGTGACGGCGTCGACGGCGAGCAGCGAGCCCATTCACCATGCGGCGCTGATGTCCCGCAAGCGCGGCAGGATCGTTCTCGTGGGCGTCACCGGGCTGGAGTTGTCCCGTTCCGAGTTCTACGAAAAGGAACTGACCTTCCAGGTCAGTTGCAGCTATGGGCCGGGCCGCTACGACCCCACCTATGAGGAACAGGGGCACGACTATCCGCTGGGCTTCGTGCGCTGGACCGAGCAGCGCAACTTCGAGGCGGTGCTGGACATGCTGCGCGACCGGCGGCTCGACGTGGCGCCACTCATCTCGCACCGCTTCTCCATCGCGCAAGCCGAGCAGGCCTACGGGGTCGTGACCGGCAAGGAGCCCACCCTGGGCATCGTTCTGCGCTACGCCGACGCTTCCGATCCGGACACCGCCGACTTCACCGCGCCATCGACGCGCACGGTGAACCTGCCGGTGGCGGGCAGCGCGCCCGCCACCGCCGGTGCGCCAAGGGTCAGCGTCATCGGCGCCGGCAACTATGCCGGGGCGGTGCTGATCCCGGCCTTCAAGGCCGCCGGCGCGTGCCTGGCGCGGGTGGCGTCGGCGGGCGGCGCGAGCAGCGTGCAGGTGGGTCGGAAGTTCGGTTTCGAGCAGGCCACCACCGATACCGACGCGCTGATTTCCGACCCCAAGGCCGACGTGGTGGTGGTGGCAACACGCCATGACAGCCACGCCGCGCTGACGCTGGCGGCGCAGGCCGCGGGCAAGCATGTGTTCGTCGAGAAGCCGCTGTGCCTGACCCTCGAAGAACTCGAGCGCATCGGTCGCGCCTTCAGCACACCCGGCTCCCCGAGGCTGATGGTCGGGTTCAACCGCCGCTTCGCGCCGCAGGTGGTCCGGATGAAGGAACTGCTGGCCGGCACGCCAGGCCCGAAGGCCATGGCCATGACCGTCAACGCGGGCGCCATCCCCGCCACGCACTGGGTGCAGGATCGCGGGACCGGGGGCGGACGCCTGATCGGCGAGGGCTGCCACTTCATCGACCTGTTGCGCCACCTCGCAGGCGCCGCGATCGCGTCGTCGTCGGTCACGGTCATGAACGACGACACGCGCGACAGCATGTCGATCACGCTGAAGTTCGCCGACGGCTCCATCGGCAGCGTGCACTACTACGCCAACGGGTCACGGGCCGTCCAAAAGGAGCGGCTCGAAGTGTTCGCCGCGGGCCGCGTGCTGCAGCTGGACAACTTCCGCAGGCTCACAGGCTTCGGGTGGCCTGGCTTTGGCAAGCTGAACCTCTGGCGCCAGGACAAGGGGCAGAACGCTTGCGCCGCCGCCTTCGTGGCGGCCGTGCGAGAAGGCCGCGAAGCGCCGATCCCACTGGACGAGCTGCTTGAGGTTGCCCGCGTGACGCTGGAACTCAGCGAACAGGGCTGAAGCCATGTCGCGCCTCACCCGATGGATGGATGCCACGCTGTCCCCGGCGCACGGCAGGAACTGGGACGACGAGATCTTCCGCGGCCGGCTGCTGCGGCACATCCACGGTGGCACCCGCTGCCTGGATTTCGGTTCCGGCCGCGGCAACGTCAAGCAGATGAACTTCAAGGGGATCGCGGGATTCGTGGCCGGGGTCGACCCCGAGCGGGCGGTCTTCGACAAACCCCTACCTGGACGACGCGGCCCTGCTCGACCTGGGCACGGGAATCATCCCGTACCCCGACTGCAGCTTCGATCTGGTGTTCGCCGGCAACGTCATGGAGCACGTGGTCGACCCGACGGCGATGCTGCGCGAGATCCGGCGTGTCCTCAAGCCCGGCGGGCGCTTCATGGCCAAGACGCCGAACAAGTGGCACTACATGCCGACCATTGCGCGCTTCACGCCGACGGCCTTCCACCGCTTCTACAACCGCCTGCGCGGCCGCGAGGTCATCGACACCTTTCCCACGCAGTACCGCTGCAACACCGGGGCAGACGTTCGCCGTCACGCCCAAGCCAGCGGCCTGGTGCTGCGCCAGATCGACTTCATCGAGGGGCGGCCCGAGTACCTGCGCATCGCTGCTCTGACCTACCTGGTTGGATACCTGTACGAGCGGATCGTCAATGCTTCGCCCTGGCTGGCCAGGCTGCGGTGCGTGCTGGTCTACGAACTGGAGCGCTCCGCCTGAGTGGCGCCTGCCGCCCGGATCTCGGGCACCGACCCCTTACGATTCCAACCCCTTCCATCGGCCGGAGAGCACACCCGTGAGCATCCCCCAAGACCCGCATTCCCCCCTGGTCGACGTGATCGCCGGCGCGCGGCCAAACTTCATGAAGATCGCGCCGATCATCGCGGCGATCAACGCTCGCCGGGGCTCTGGAAGCCGGCTTCGCTACCGCCTGGTGCACACCGGGCAGCACTACGACGAGCGCATGTCGGGCGACTTCTTCACGCAGCTCGGCATCCCCGCGCCCGACGTGAACCTGGAGGTGGGCTCAGGCACCCAGGCAGAGCAGACGGCGGCCATCATGACCCGCTACGAACGGCTGCTGCTCGAGTCGCGCAGCAACCTGTGCCTCGTCGTGGGCGACGTGACCTCGACGATGGCCTGCGCCATCGCTGCGCAGAAGCTGCACGTGCCAGTGGCCCACGTCGAGGCTGGCATCCGCTCGGGCGACTGGACCATGCCCGAGGAGATCAACCGCCTCGTCACCGATGCGATCACCAACTACTTCTTCACCACCAGCGAGGTGGCGAACCAGAACTTGCGTCGCAGCGGTGTCTCCGACGAACGCATCCACTTCGTGGGCAACACGATGATCGACACGCTGCTCGCCCACATGGAACGGCTGCGCGCCCCGCCGTTCTGGGCCGAAGCCGGCCTGCAACCGGGCGGTTACTTCGTGATGACGCTGCATCGGCCGGCCAACGTCGACTCGCCGGTCGGATTTGCCGCTGTGCTACGTGCGGTGGGTGAAGCGGCGCGGGGCATGCCCGTGGTCTTTCCGGTCCATCCCCGGACGGCGAAGACGCTGGAACAGATCGGCGCTACCGCGCCGCCGAACCTGATGAT
>JANNSA010000333.1:0-2359 GCA_031402115.1 Hyphomicrobiaceae bacterium
ACTCCTTGTGGCGGTCCGCATGGACCGCTGGTCTGGGTGGCGGTCCTGGCGGAGCGCGAATCTGGCCGGCCAGCGCGCCCTAACGGCAATTGGCGCGCGGCCGCAACGACCATGACAGCCGGGATTGCCGGTGCTTATAGAGAGCGGCGGCGCTGTCGACAAGTGGTGGCGCGACAGGCTTAGGCGAGCGCAAACCGGCCATGAACAGTTCTGACCCCCATGTCATCGTCTTGATCGCGGCCACCGGTTCAGGCGCGTTACCGGCCGAGTTTGCCCGCGCGACGCTGTTTGAAGCCGCGCCAGATGCGCCAACCGGTGGGTTTCGCGTGCTCAGCCCCGGTACCGCGGCCGAACTGGCAGTTGCACTCGACGCCAGCCAGGCCGCGGCGATTGGGCGTCAGGTCGCGGCGGCATTGGCCCAATTGCCGATCGATGTCGGCGTTGTTCCGGCCGCAAACCGGCGCAAGCGTCTCCTCGTCGCTGATATGGATTCGACCATTATCGGCCAGGAATGCATTGACGAGATGGCTGATCTGGTTGGCCGTATGCCGGAAGTGGCGACGATCACTGAACGGGCGATGAGCGGCGAAATTGACTTCGCAGCTGCCCTGCGCGACCGCGTCGCCGTGCTCGCGGGGCTTGATCTGGCGCGCGTGCGGGGCCTGCTCGCTAGCCGCATCACTCTCAATCCAGGCGCCCGCCAATTGACGGCGACGATGCGCGCCCATGGTGGCCATGCAGCGCTGGTTTCCGGCGGGTTCACGCTGTTCACGCAAGCCATCGCGGCGCGTGCTGGATTCAACGAGGACCATGCAAACAAGCTTGAGCTGGATGGCGACCGGCTGACGGGCCGCATTGTGCCGCCCATTCTCGGGCGTGAGGCCAAGTTGAGCACGCTGTTGGCCGTTGCGGCGGCGTGTGGTGTTAGCCTCGCTGATGCGCTGACAGTTGGTGACGGCGCCAATGACCTGGCCATGATCGAGGCGGCGGACGAGGCGGGCGGCCTTGGCGTTGCCTACCATGCTAAGCCCGCAGTTGCAGCGCGCGCCGGTGTCTCGCTGCGCCACGCAGACCTGGTTGGGCTGCTCTACCTGCAGGGCTATGCTGACAGTGAAATAGCGCAATGAAACCGTGATGTGTCCAAGCTGTGTTTGGCGCTGTGGACCTGTCGCCGCCGGCAGAACATACTATTCCGAATTCTCCGAAAAAACTGATCGCGCCGCAATGCTGCCTTCCCACGCTGGTGTGATCGGCTAATGTCAGCTGCGGACACGGAACTTGCCCCGCTCGTCGAGAGCATCTACGATATCGTTGTTGCGCCCGATCGGCTCGAGGAGTTGGTCGACGCCTGGACACGGCAATTGCAGCGCGGTGCGCCGGCATTGCAGCTGTCTGGATTGCTCGGTGAGCCGCTCTTGCTCGCCCATATCGAGCGCGTCGAGCCGGTGCTGCAAGGCTACGTTGTCGGCGAACCCATGGTCGCAGATGGTTGGACCAGCCGGGCCACGAGTGCAGCATTCGTCGCCAATCGAAGTGGTCGTATCCTCTCACTTAACTCTGCTGCCCGAACGGCCTTTGGCGTAACGCCTGGCAGCCACATAACGGCCCTCGGTCTTGATGCTCACGACGAACTGGCACTCGGACGGCAACTCAGCTCGGGCTCAAGTTCCGGCGCCGTACGGGCGCGCGATCTGTGCGTGATGCGGCTGACCCGCGCCGAAGATCTGCTGCCGGTGATGGCGCGACTGATCTTCGCGCTCGAGGGCAATCCCGATCGGATTGGCGTCGTTACCTCGGTGGTGCGCTGGCCGCAGCGCATCGGCGATGTCTTGCGCGCCACTTTCGCCACCACCGATGCTGAAGTCGAGGTGTTGCGCGACCTTGTCATGGGCCAGTCAGTGAAGGAGATCGCCAGCGCCACAGGGCGATCCGAGGCGACTCTGCGCAGCCATGTGCGGGCGCTGCTCGACAAGACGCAAACCCGTTCACTGACCGAACTGATCCGAATGTCGCTTGGCCTGATTGAGATGCTGGCGCCCGACGCGGCGGGTTACGATGCTGGCGGATCAGTCTATACCTCGCCCGAGGGCAATGACTACCATACGCTGGCGCTGCCGGATGGCCGCTCGCTCGACTACTTGGTGATTGGCGCGCCAGCCGGAGCGCCGTTCCTGCTGATGCCGAGCAATGTTGGCACCACGCGCCTGCCGCCACCCTACGAGGACGACTTGGTGCGGCGCGACCTAAGGACACCTTCAACGATAAGTGAATCGCGATCTGTGGGCGTGCGACGGATCGACTCGGGGGATTCTCGCGCGGCGCGAACAGTCGTACGCATCTGGCATGATCGACCGGGATG
>JANNSA010000334.1:0-5981 GCA_031402115.1 Hyphomicrobiaceae bacterium
CAAGCCCTCCGCGCGACCCAACTGCCGCGGCAGGAGGCCAGAAATGACAACACAACAGCGCCAGCGCCGCCCGTGGAAGTTGGGTCGCGCGAAGGGCTTGACCCAACCTACGAAGATCAATCCCCCAGCGCCGCCTCGATCAGCGCTTTCTGCTCGGCTAAGTGTTTGCTCATCAGGCCCGTTGCCGTCGAAGCCGAAGCCGGACGTCCGGCGTAGCGGGGGCGGCTGGCCTTCGACGTGCAATGCTCCAGCACCCATTCCAGGTTCGGTTCCATGAACGACCAGGCGCCCATATTCTTGGGTTCCTCCTGGCACCACACCACTTCGGCGTTCTTGAAGCGGCCGACTTCCTCGATCAGCGTGCGCGCCGGCACCGGATAGAGCTGTTCCACGCGCAAGATCACCACGTCATCGACGCCACGTTCCTCGCGGGCTTCGTAGAGGTCGAAATAGACCTTGCCCGAGCACAGCACGACGCGACGGATTGCATCGTCTGGTTTCAGTTTGATCTTCTCGTTCGGCAGCACGTGCGCGTCATCCCACAAGACGCGGTGGAATGTGGAACCCGGCCCCATCTCGTCCAGGCGCGAGATCACGCGCTTGTGCCGGAGCAGCGATTTAGGCGTCATCAGGATCAGCGGTTTGCGGAACTCACGGTGCAATTGCCGCCGCAGAATATGGAAGTAATTGGCCGGCGTCGTGCAGTTGGCGACCTGCATGTTGTCTTCGGCACACAATTGCAGGAAGCGTTCGAGCCGCCCCGAGGAATGCTCCGGCCCCTGGCCCTCGTAACCGTGCGGCAGCAGCAGCACCAGGCCGGACATGCGCAGCCATTTGCGTTCGCCTGACACGATGAACTGGTCAATGACGACCTGGGCGCCGTTGACGATGTCGCCGAACTGCGCCTCCCACAAGGTCAGCGCCTTGGGCTCGGCGAGACTATAGACGTACTCGAAGCCGAGCACTGCTTCTTCCGACAGCATCGAGTTGATGACCTCAAAGCGGCCTTGGCCCGGCGCGATATGCTTCAGCGGCGTCCAGCGCTTCTCAGTTTCCTGATCGATGAACACGGCGTGGCGCTGTGAGAAGGTGCCGCGCTCGACATCCTGGCCCGACAGGCGGACGGCGTAGCCCTCCTTGACCAGCGTGCCGAACGCCATCTGCTCAGCCATCGCCCAATCGATGCCAGCGCCCGTTTCCACCATCTCGGCGCGGCGCTTGACCAGCCGGTCGAGCGTTTTGTGCGGCGTGAAGGTGGTTGGCAGCGTCGTCAGCCGCTTGCCGATCTCCTTCAGCACGTCCAATTCAACAGCCGTATTGCCACGCCGGTCACCCTCTTCGGCGACATGCATCGTCGCCCACTTGCCGTCGAGCCAGTCGGCCTTGTTCGGCTTGTAGCTTTCAGCCGTGGTCAATTCGCTCTCAAGGTGCGCGCGGAAGTCGCCGCTCATTTTGGCAACGTCAGCCTCGCTCAGCACACCCTCGGCCACCAGCTTCTTACTGTAGACTTCGACCACGGATGCCTTGCCGCGGATGCGCTTGTACATTTGCGGCTGCGTGAAGGACGGCTCGTCGCCCTCGTTATGGCCGAAGCGGCGGTAGCAGAACATGTCGACTACCACCGGCTTGTGGAAACGCTGGCGGAACTCAGTGGCGAGCTTGGTGACGTGCACGACGGCTTCCGGGTCATCACCGTTGACGTGGAAGATCGGCGCTTCGATCATGCGCGCGACATCGGACGGATAGGGCGAGGAACGGGCGTAGCGCGGCGCCGTGGTGAAGCCGATCTGGTTGTTGATGATGAAATGGATCGAACCGCCCGTGCGGTGGCCACGCAGGCCCGACAATCCGAGGCACTCGGCGACCACACCCTGCCCCGCGAACGCCGCATCGCCATGGATCAGCAACGGCAGCACCATCTCGCGTTTCTTGTCGCCGTGCTGATCCTGCTTGGCGCGCACCTTGCCGAGCACGACCGGATCGACGATCTCCAGATGCGAGGGGTTGGCGGTCAGCGACAAATGCACATTGTTGCCGTCAAAGGTGCGGTCCGACGAGGCGCCGAGATGATATTTGACGTCGCCCGAACCCTCCACTTCGTCAGGCTTGAAAGAACCGCCCTTGAACTCGTTGAAGATCGCCCGGTGCGGCTTGGCCATGACGTTGGCGAGCACATTCAGCCGGCCGCGATGCGCCATGCCGATGACAATCTCTTTCACGCCCAGCGCGCCACCGCGCTTGATGATTTGCTCCAGCGCCGGGATGACTGATTCAGACCCATCAAGGCCAAAGCGCTTGGTGCCGGTGTACTTGACGTCAAGGAACTTCTCGAAGCCCTCGGCCTCGATCAGCTTGTTGAGAATCGCCTTCTTGCCACGGCTGGTGAAGGCGATCTGCTTGCCCTCGATGCGCTTCTGAATCCAGCGCCGCTCGGCGATGTCGCCGATATGCATGTATTCGAAGCCGATGTGCCGGCAGTAGGTGTTGCGCAGGATTTCCAGGATCTGCCGGACCGAGGCGATTTCCACGTCCGGCAGCGTGCTATCGAGGAACACCGGCCGATCCAAATCAACTTCGGTGAACCCCCAATAGTGCGGCGACAACTCAGGGTGTTGCTTGCGGTCATCGAGATCAAGCGGATCAAGCTGCGCCACCAAGTGGCCGCGCAGCCGGAAAGCGCGGATCAAGTGCACGGCACGCACTGAGTCCTGCGTCGCCCGGAGCGCCAAGGACGGCGACACTTCCGTGCCGCTCATGTGCGCCTTGGCCTGGATCTTCTCACCGATGCGTTGTTCGGAGCCAGCGCCCCAGTCGTTGGCCAAGGCGCCGAGCAGTTCGGCATCGGCCGAATTGCGGGCGGGCGAGGCAATATGCCCGTTCTGCGCCCAAGACGGCCCGGCGGCCTCGCGCTCGACCTGCGCCCGGTCATCTTTCAGAGCGGCAAAGAACGTCTGCCACTGAGCGTCGACCGCATCGGCGTTGTCCTTGTATCGCGCGTACAGTTCCTCAATGTACATGGCGTTGGTGCCATGCAGGAACGAGGTCTCAAGAAAGGCCTCGTTGGCGGGCTCGCGGCTCATGACCTAGCGTCCATCGGTTTGGGCTTCTCACTCAGTGCTGCGAGCGGTTCACGCCCGTTCTCTCGCACTTGTCAATTAAACATCGTGGCACGGCTTGCCTATGGCTAGGCCAGCAAGGCGTCCGCGATAGCCTCCCAAGCCAGACGGTTTTTCAAACATCCCTACAAGTAACCCTTGTTATCAAACCGAATTTTAGCCGTTCGCCGGTAGCTTTGCTGAGCGATGGCCAAGACCATCAGCGTAGCCATTATCATGAGGGTAGTCATGCGTTTCCAGAGCCTGTTCGCAGGCCTTGCTCTGGCCTGTCTGTCGATTGTCGTGGCGCCGGTTGCGGCCACTGCCGGGATCGTCGCCAAGATCGATATCTCGTCACAATCGATGCATGTCACGGTTGACGGCAAACTCACGTACAAATGGCGCGTTTCAACGGGTGCTAAGGGTTTCGCGACACCGCGAGGCACGTTCCGGCCGCAGCGGATGGCGCGCATGCACTATTCCCGCAAATACTTCAACGCGCCAATGCCGCACGCCATCTTTATCAATGGCGGTGTTGCCATTCATGGCACAGGTTCTGTCCGTCAACTGGGGCGGCCGGCTTCCCATGGCTGTGTGCGGTTGCATCCGAGCAACGCTGCGGCCCTCTTTGCGCTTGTGCAGCGCCATGGCGCTGGAAAGACTACTGTTGTCGTCAGTCAATAGTCATGCATATCAGACAGTTAAGTCCCTGGGTTTTCCCAGGGGCTTTCTGTGGATAAAGTGTTGATTAGTTGTTGGAATAAATCTTTCTGTCTGTGCAAAAACAGATAACAGTTTTTATTAACTGGAAATGACATATTTTCGCCGCTGAGCCGAACCGATTGTGGGGCGTTCGGAGCATGATTGTGCCGGGAAGTTGGCGGGGTCTTCACACCAATCTTGAGGCGAATTTTCTGATGTGGCCGCACCGGTTCCGGTGGCAGCGCGCACGGAAGCCTGAGGTGACGGGGGACATCGGGGCGCACGCGCTGAGCGGTGCGATCCCGGGAGACAAGCAGCCAGCGCCGTGGGGTGCCGCGGTAGCGCGGGAACCTGGACCGGTAGCATGCGTGTTTGTGGGTAGGGGTAGATGTGATGGTCAGTGGCAGCGGGTGGCACAGTAAGCGGCCCAGTCAATTCGAGTTGCACATCCTGTTGAGCAATTCCGGCCCCGCCTGACGCGGCGGCGTGCCTGCCTTTTCACTTGGCGGACTTTTCGACGAACGCTCTCCACCCGGGTGAGCGCTGCGCCATTGCGTCCTGCTATCCGCGCTTTCGAAGGACTCTAGTGTCATGCGTAGCTATTCACGTGCTCGCAGTCTTGCCGACCAATTAGCCGCCAATCATCGCACTGATCCGGGCGGCTTGGCGCCAGCCCCGGACGGGCGGAACGCCGTCGAGAGCATGGACCGGCGGAACTCCGTCGAGAGCATGGACCGGCGGAACGCCGTCGAGAACATGGACCGGCGGAGCGCCGTCGAAAGTAACGTGTCGAGCGGCTTCGAGCGCCTGCGGCAGCACTTGGAGCAGGTACAGTTCAATCGCGTTCGGCGCGAATTAGAACTCGACGACGGGGCGGTTCGCGAGTCCGCAGCTATTGCCACCCCTCCGACCGGACGCTGGACGCGCCCAGCGGCCACCGGCGACGACCACCAGAACGACGCCCAAGACCCGGAATTGCCCTTTGGAGCCTATGACGGCGACAAGGACGACGCAGCGGATGACGACGTCGATGAGCCGTTGGATGTACCACGCTTTGTCGCTGATGCGGCATCCAGCGACGCTGATGCCGACGATGATTTGTATGCCGACGAAGAACGTGACGCGCGCGCCAGCTTGGTCAGCTATGATCGCCCGTTGCGGGTCCGGCGCGACTTGCCTTCGGGCCATGGTTGGTCAACGATCCGGGCGTTCTCGGCGTTGCTAGTGCCGGGCATGGCTGGCCTCGCCATTCTGGCTTACGCTGGCGGCGACCAGCCGCCAGATGCCAGCCTGCTGCCGGATCGTCAGTTGATCATGACGTTGAGCGGCGGGCTCTTCGAACCATGGCTGGGCTCTGAAACGCGCAGCACGCTCGCGGCAGCGGACGGCAATGGCAGTGCGCTGGATGTTGATAAGTTGCAGGCGCTGCTTGAGCCGGCAAGCGGAACTGAAACGATCGCGCAAAACGATGCCCGCCTGGCATCCGGGCTCGATCTGAGCGAACTCAGTCTCCTCAGCGCCGCACCGGGCGATAGCGTTGTCGCGCCGATCGCAGCACCGCTTGCAAAACCTGCCAGCGGTTTGCAGATGGCCATTGCTGCCATGCCGCGATCGGTCAAACAGCAGTGGGCAGCAAAGCCCGCCATGCGTGGTGCGGTTGGCTCAGCGCCCGACGACGACCCGATCCCGGCCATGACGGCAGCCATGCATGGTGCCATCGCCGTGGCAACGCTTGACGAAGTCAGTATTGCCTGGGCCGATCCCTTGGGCCGCACGCCACTGGCGCATTCTGTTCCGTCGATGGCAATACCGTCCATGGTGGGTCCGTCAACGATCAAGTTGGCTGCGCTGCAAACCAATGGCGACGAACCGGTCGGCAACCTGGCCGAAGCGTCGGCAAGCATCGGCGCTCCGATGTTACCGCCGCCCTTGGCGTTGGGTGGTTCGAAACTGCCGGTCGCTGCTGCGTCTGCGTCCGACGAACCGATGATCAGCCAAGTGGTGGGCTCCGTGCGCAATACCTTCGCGCGCCAGGATAAAGTGCGCTTACGCCCGCGGCCGCTCAAGAAGACTTCAGCCGGCTATGCGGCGGTTACATCGACCGGGAAGTCTGTCAACTCTGCAGGTGTCAAAGGTAGCGCCAAGCCAACGCTCGTCATCAAACCGCTGGCCGGTGCGAAGCTG
>JANNSA010000335.1:0-32413 GCA_031402115.1 Hyphomicrobiaceae bacterium
ACCACATCGCCGCGCGCCATGACGCTGTTGTACCAGAGTTTTGGGCCACGCTGGCCGGTATAGGCGCCGTGATAGGTGGTGACCAGCGGTACGCCAGTGGAGCGGGCTGCGAGCAGCGCTGACCAGGCTGGGGCTCGGCTGCGGGCGTGCAGGATGCGAATACCATGGGCGCGGATCAGCTTCTGCAGCGCCCTAGCATTGGCGACGATGCGGGCTGGATTCTTGGTGGCCGCCGGGAACGGAATGAGGGTGCCGCCAAGTCGTTCGATTTCAGCTGCCAGCCGGCCACCTTCGCTGGCTATCAGCGGTCGGGCGCCAGCTCCGGCGATCGCTTCCGTCATTTCCACTGTCGACAGTTCCGCGCCACCGGTGTCGAGTCGCGGTATGATCTGCAGTATCGCAATGCTGGAATGATCGGACGGCGACAAGGATGAGCAAACTCCTGAAGTCAGATGAAAGCGTCGGTAGCATGATCCCCCAGTCAGGTGAAGCGCGGCGCCTCGCCATGACCATTGACTTGCCGGCTGGCGATGGTCGAGGGCGGGCACCAGGTTTGCTGTGGCTGCCGGGACTGAGATCAGACATGGCCAGCACCAAGGCCAGCGCCGTCGCCGATTGGGCCATGGCCAACAGCATCGGCATGACGCGCTTTGACTATTCCGGCCACGGCGCGTCCTCCGGCCGCTTCGAGGCGGGCACCATCGGCCTCTGGCTGGCCGACACGCTGGATGTGTTCAGGCACACCAGGGGCCCGCAGATCGTAATCGGCTCCAGCATGGGCGGGTGGATTGGGTTGAGAATGCAGCAGGTGCTGGCAGCTCATGCGCCGACGGAGGCTGCCCGTATCGCCGGCCTGCTGTTGATCGCGCCAGCCTGGGACATGACGGAGGCCTTGATGTGGACCGGAATGTCACCAGAAGCGCGCCAGTGCCTGCTGCGTGAGGGCGTCTGGCACCGGCCTTCTGAGTATTCACCCGAAGGCTACCCGATCACCCGCGCGCTGATCGAGGAGGGGCGCCTGCATCTGCTCGACCGCCTGCCGCTGACGCCAGCATGCCCGGTGCGCATTCTGCACGGCGAACAGGATGCCGATGTGCCGTTCGCGCATTCGCTTGAACTGATGCGGCGGTTGGCGGGCTTTGATGCGGCACTGACGCGGATCACGGACGGCGATCATCGCTTGTCACGGCCTCAGGATCTGGCGGCGTTGATTGGAATGGTCGAAACAATGGCTGGAAAACTGGCTGCGGCCCCTCTCGCGTAGCAACGATTGTGACCTGCTCCCTTTCCCTTTTCTGCTTCAGCAATGGGGAGAGGACTGGGATGAGGCGCAGGTTCGGCTTCCTCCCTATCGCAACGGGTACCGGAACAAGCAACTGCCTCTCACCGCGGCCCTCTCTCTATCGAGGATGGGGCGAGGGAGCAGGCGCAGTCACCATTCGCCCGCGCACCCGCCATGCGCCGATGACAGTGTGCGCAGCAGAGCTAATCTGCTAGATCGGTTGCACTGGTGGTGACATGCAGCCGCTGGCGAGGACATCATGACCGAAATCAGATTGCCGCAACCGCCCGTGCAACCCCAGCCGCCGATGATCGATCCGTTCGGCCGGCATGTCAGCTATTTGCGCGTGTCGGTGACCGACCGCTGCGATTTCCGCTGCGTCTATTGCATGTCCGAGCACATGACCTTCCTGCCCAAGCAGGAACTGCTGACATTAGAGGAACTTGACCGGTTGTGCAGCGCCTTCATCGTCAAGGGCGTGCGTAAACTGCGCATCACCGGTGGCGAGCCGCTGGTGCGCAAGAACATCATGACCCTGCTGCGGTCGCTTGCGCGGCACTTGAAGTCGGGTGCCCTTGAGGAATTGACGCTGACCACCAATGGCAGCCAATTGGCGAAGTACGCCGAGGAATTGGTGGAAATCGGCGTCAAACGCATCAACGTCTCGGTCGATACATTGGATGCCAGGAAGTTTCGCGAGATTACGCGCTGGGGTGACCTCGACAAGGTGCAAGCGGGGATCGCGGCGGCGCAAAAGGCGGGGCTGGCGATCAAGATCAATGCCGTGGCGCTGAAGGGCGTCAACGAGCACGAATATGACGATATGATCCGCTGGGCACATGGCCAGAATATGGACCTGACGCTGATCGAGACCATGCCGCTCGGCGAGATCGATGGCGACCGCACTGATCAATATCTGCCTCTGTCGATCGTGCGCGGGCGCATGCTCGACAGCTGGACTCTGGAGGATATTCCGTACCGCACGGGTGGCCCGGCTCGGTATGTGCGCGTTAAGGAAACCGGCGGCCGCATTGGCTTCATCACGCCGCTGACGCACAATTTCTGCGAAAGCTGCAATCGCGTCCGTATCACGTGCACGGGGCAGCTCTACATGTGTCTGGGTCAGGATGATCAGGCGGATTTGCGCGGCCCGCTCAGGGCCAGCCCGGACGACGCTTTGGTGATGGCGGCGATCGACGAAGCCATCGGCCGCAAACCTAAGGGCCATGACTTTGTCATCGACCGCCGTTCGGCCAAACCCGCCGTGGCCCGGCACATGTCCGTGACGGGGGGCTGAGTGCGCAACAGTATGACTGTTGCCGGAGTGACAGAAGCCGCCGCTGCCAACAGCAACAACCGCCTCGCTATTCTGGCGATCATTGCCGGTATCGCCGTAACCGTCGCCAATGATGTGCTGATCAAGCTGGCCGGAGCGACGACACCACTCGGCGAAATGTTGTTCATTCGTGGCGCCATGTGCACGATTGCCCTGACGGCGCTAGCCGCCTTCATGGGGCACTTGCGACCAATCCGCACCGTGCTGACGGTGCCCGTTGCTCTGCGCGTGACGGGCGAGGTAGTCGGCACGTTCTGCTATTTGTATGCCATCCTCAACATGCCACTCGGGCTCGCCAATGCCATCTTCCAGATCACGCCGCTGCTGGTTACGGCTGGCGCCGCGCTGTTCCTCGGTGAGCAGGTTGGCTGGCGGCGATGGACGGCGACGGCGATTGGCTTCCTCGGCTCGCTGCTGATCATCCAGCCCGGCACCGCCAGTTTCAATGCCTATGCGCTGTTGATTGTCGCGTGTGCCGCGTTCGTCGCCTTGCGCGACCTGGCGACCCGGGCAATCAGCAAACAGGTGCCAAGTCTGATGCTCGCCGTGGTGTCTGCTGCAGCCGTCATGATCATGGGTTTGCTGCTGGGACTTGGCGAGCGTTGGCACTGGCCGTCCAACATGGAATGGCTGTTGATCGCGGGCGCCGCCAGCCTACTCAGCGTAGGCTATCTGCTGATGACCGTGGCCGTGCGCATCGGCGAGATCTCCGTGGTCTCGCCGTTCCGCTACACGGTCGTGCTGTTTGGCTTGCTCGCCGGCTGGCTGGTCTGGGCCGAAGTGCCCAACCTGCTCGCCTTTGCTGGCCTGGCGATCGTCGTCCTGGCCGGGCTCTACACACTACTGCGTGAGCAACAGCGCGCGACATCGTAGCAAGCTCAGGTCAATGCGCCGACAAGTGCTCGCGCGCCAGCTTTTGCGCCGTTGCAATCTCGGCGCGGCTCATGTCGCGGGCGATCTCGCTGCGATAGTCGCGCGCCGCTTTGTTACCCTTCAGTGCCGCCAGATTGAACCATTTATGCGCGGTAACCAGGTCGGTGATGACTTCGCGGCCAACCGCGTACTTCATGCCCAATTCGAACATCGCGTCAGGCGAGCCAGCAAGGCTGCCGAAACTGATCGGTTCGATTCCAAATGCGTCAGCTCTCGCCATTGTACCCTCCCACACTGTACAGATCTCGCGCCCTTGTTTGAATGACGCCCAGCAACGATTGTGCTGTATGCGGAAATAACGAGTAAACGGCATTTGATCCAAAAACCGGACAATCGTTCGAGAATGCATGAAGCGGATTGCATTCCGTTTCAGCACGGCACGATTTTCCAAGGCTGGGATGTTTGTTCAGCAGATTTTCACAGTCGCTGGTAACCAAGCGCTAACCATGATCCGCAAGTTCGTTGCGATGGGCAGCCAGCATTGGGTGAGAAAGGCCACTGGCCCGTCTCGCACCGACTGCGGGCAGCGGCGACATTCGGCAACGGCCTTTGTCGATCCCGAAAGTCCGAACGTGCGGTAACGTCATTTGGTGCGATACGGCCAGTGGTCTTTCGCTCTTTACTTTGCGCGCTGACCAAACAGCACTGAGCGCGCCTTGTCATCCTTGCTCAGGTCGATCTTTACGTCCTGCTTGCCGACCAGCAGAGCGCGCTCGACGGCGGGGCGGACGCTGATCGTCTCGAACCAGCGCTTGATGTGCGGGAAGTCTTCCAGCTTTTGGCCCTGGCGTTCATAGGGCCTGATCCAGGGATAGGCCGCCATGTCGGCAATCGAATAGTCGCCAGCGACGAACGGCCGGTCGGCCAGCTGCCGGTCCAGCACGCCATATAGCCGATTAGCCTCGTCAGTATAACGCTTAATGGCATAAGGAACCGGTTCGGGCGCATAGATGCGGAAATGATGCGCTTGGCCGGCCATGGGCCCAAGCCCACCCATTTGCCAGAACAGCCATTTGTCAACTTCCGTGCGCTGGCGCTCGTCACCCGGATAGAATTGGCCCGTTTTACGCCCGAGATATTGCAGGATAGCGCCAGACTCAAAAATGGAAATAGGCTCGCCATCCGGACCCTCCGGATCGACAATCGCCGGCATCCGGTTGTTTGGCGCGATCTTCAGGAAATCAGGATGGAATTGCTCGCCAGTACCGATGTTGACGATCTTGACCGTATACGGTAGTCCCGCCTCTTCCAGGAAGATTGTGATCTTGAATGCATTCGGCGTTGGCCACATGTGCAGTTCAATAGGGCTGAGCTTTGCGGTCATCAAGTGGACTCCTGAATTCATTCAACCCGGCAGCAAGACCGTGGAGCCGGTGGTCTTGCGGCCTTCGAGATCCCGATGGGCGTCAGCAACGCGGCTGAGCGGATAAGTCTGGTCAATGGCGATCTTGACGGCGCTCTTGCCGATCACATCGAACAAGGCGTTAGCCGATGTCAGCAGGTCAGCGCGCGAGGCAATGTAGTGGAACAACGTTGGCCGGGTGGCGAACAGTGAGCCCTTCTGCGCCAACACTGCCAGCATCATGGGCTCCAGCGCGCCTGAGGATTGGCCGAAACTAACCCACAAGCCGCGCGGCTTCAGGCAATCCAGAGAGCCCGGAAACGTGTCGCGGCCAACCGAGTCGTAGACGACGTCGACGCCTTTTCCATCTGTCAGTTCCTTGACCCGTTGGGTGAAGTTCTCGGTGCGGTAATTGATGACGTGGGTGCAGCCATTGCTCTTGGCTAGTTCAGCCTTTTCAGGTGAGCCGACGGTGGCAATGACAGTGGCGCCCAGATGCTTGGCCCATTGCGTGGCGATCTGCCCGACACCGCCAGCTGCAGCGTGCCAAAGCAGCACCGTGTCCTTGGTCACCGGATAGGTGCGCCGCACGAGGTACTCGGCCGTCATCCCCTTCAACATGATCGCCGCAGCGGTTCTGTCATCAATACCTGACGGCAGCTGCACCAACTGGTTAGCGACGACGAGACGCTCCTCGGCATAGCCGCCGAGCGACACCGTGTACCCAACGCGATCACCAACTTGTACCTCAGTGACATCTGGCCCAATTGCTGTGACGACACCCGCACCTTCGCTACCAGGAATGAAAGGGAATGAAGGCTGTGGATAAAGCCCGGTGCGATGGTACGTATCGATGTAGTTCAGGCCCATCGCAGTCTGCCGGATGCGCGCCTGACCCGGCCCCGGATCGCCGACATCATAGTCTTCAACGCGCAAGACGTCTGGCCCGCCATAGGCGTGCACTTTGACAACTCGAACCATTTTGAACTCCTGTCAGGGCGTGGGTGCGGTGGCGTTGACATGCCTTGGCAAAGCCGTCATCGGAGCATATCGGGCATCAGCGTTATGTTAGGCGTGACGCGAGCCGCACTCAAGGCTAGGCAAGTGGTGTTGTCGAGGGATTCGTAGGGGCGGTGCCGGGGAAAATGGGAATGATTGCCAAGACAAGCGCGCTGTTGAATGCCGCGACGGTGGTGGCGGTGGTCGGCGTGTCGGCCCTGGTCGTTGCCTGTTCGAGCATGAGCGGCGTCACTTCTGCCACCGGCCCATGCCTCGACGACAGTAAGGCCTGCATCGATAGCCGCACGGCAACTGTTGCGTCGCTGGTCAATGATCCGAGCCGTGCCTGGGTCGGTCAACCGGTCGACAAGCGGATGGCGGCGTCGGGCATTCGGCTGTTCGCGTACCAGACCGTCATGGATGGACTTGATTGCCCCAAGCTGTTGGCCGGCGTCCGTGAAATGCAAGCAGCCCGGTCGGCGTTGAGCGGCGGCGCGTCATCGGGGCAGACCGCCGAGCGCCACAATCAGATTCGCGCGCTGACCGCCGATACTGAAGCGCAACTTGCTAGCAAGGCCCGCAAGCGCGGCTGCAAGGCGTGAAATCGTTGTCGGGCGGAACAAGGGCCTCTGGCCGCTTTCCACCTTTGTGACGCCACCGGCAAGCAGCGGCACGACTTGCCGGCTGGTGCCGCTCCCGACGGATCGGCGGAAAACGGCCAGAAGCCTGTTCCGCTACACCACTTCAATTGTGCTCGCCGTCAGCAGTTTGATCGGGCGGAAGGAGTGGCGGTGTTCAGCACACGGCCCGTGCCGTTCAAGCGCGGCGCGATGCATGGCCGTGCCATAGCCCTTGTGTTGTTCGAAGCCATAGTCGGGATGCAGTGTGGCCAGTTCGCACATCAAGCGATCGCGCGTCACTTTGGCGACAATGGACGCAGCGGCGATTGAGGCAATGATGGCATCGCCACCAATGATTGTTTCGACGGTGCATGGCAACTGAGGTGCACGATTGCCATCGACCAATGCGAGATCTACCGCCGTGCCCAGCCGATCGAGGGCTTGACGCATCGCCCATAAGGTGGCGGCGAGAATGTTGTCGCGATCGATGCGTTCCACACTTGCGATACCAATGCCAGTTTCGGCGCTTGCCAGGATTTCCTCGAAGAGCTCCTGACGCCGGCTGGCGTTGAGCTTCTTCGAATCGTCGAGCCCAAGCGGTAGCCGGTTGGGATCAAGGATGACCGCCGCCGCTACCACAGGTCCCGCCCACGGACCACGGCCGGCCTCATCAATGCCGGCTACAATGCGGACGCTGCCATGCAACCGGTTACGCTCGGCGCTGTAGCCCAAACCTGTTGTTGTCTTTGCTCGCATCTGCACTGGCTAGCTGACCCAATTGTCCGTTAGCAGCGCTGGCGCGGCGTGTCGCTGAACTATCCACAAGCCAAGTAGTTGGTGCTCCGTCAGTTCCTCTTGAACACCCACGTGGCGGCGAAGCCTGCGAGCAGGGCAAGACTGACGGCGGCGATGCCGTAGAGCAGCGGATAGCCCATGGCAAAGCCATGCAGGGCATTCTCGAAGCCATCGCGCTGCAGTCCAAGGCGGGTCTTGTAGGTGGTGATCAGGTCGCCCTTCTCGAACAAGTAGACCCAGGCGGTGAATTCGCCGACCGAGATGTTGGCGGGCAGATCCACCGAGGCGCGAAACAGGCTGCGGCCCATGAAGGCAACGCCCCTAGGTTCCTCGCGATAAAGCCCCTGCTGCTTTTTCACGCGCACCACCGCAGATCGGTACTGTTCGGCGTCGCGCGCGCCGATGCTCTCGTCCGGCACGATGCGCATGTTATCAAAGCCAACGCCGTGCTGCCACAGGATCGGCCGCGAGGCGATGTCCTTGACAGGTCGCGTCGAAATCACGGCGTAGTAGCTCGGCACATCGCGGAAGCGGAACGAACTGGTGTTGATCCACAGGCCGGCGACATTGCCTTTGCGGCGGGCTACCAGACCCTCGCGCGGGCCGACAATGACAACGGCGACGTCATAAAGCAGATCGTCGGCGCTGATCTGGCGGCTATTCTCGACCGTTCCGAAGACGACAACGCGAGTGCCGGAAAAGTCCGAGCCGACCGATACATTACGCGTCGAGATATCCGCCTCGATGGTCTCGCGCTTTGGCTCTACTGCCGCAACGGGCGCCCAAGTGGCCGCTAGCCCAGTCGCCGCTACCAAAGCGATCAACCAACCTCGCATTATGTGGCCCTTAAGGGTGCGAGGGAAAACAACTCGTTCGGCTGCACCATTAGTTCATATGCCAGCCGGATGGCGACAAACAGCACGATCGTCGCCAGCAAGGCGCGGAAGTGCTCGGCTGGTAGTTTGGCGCCGGCGCGTGCGCCAAATTGCGCGCCAACGACGCCACCAGCGACCAGCAGCATGGCCAGCACAGCGTCGACCGATTGGTTTTGCCAGGAGTGCATGATGGTCGTGAAGGAGGCGACAAAGATCGTCTGAAACAGCGATGTGCCGATCACCACGTTGGTCGGCACGCGCAGCAGATAGATCATCGCCGGAACAATGATGATGCCGCCGCCGACACCCATGATCGCCGACAACAGGCCGACCATCATGCCAAGCGAGACCGGCGGGATGGCACTGATATAGAGCTTCGAGCGCGCGAACCGCATTTTGAACGGCAGACCGTGCACCCAATTATGCTGTCCCGGCCGGCGCCCGGATGTTGGTTTGCCGGCGCGCGCCTTGAGAATGGCGTTGATGCTCTCGACGAACATCAGCGAGCCGATGACACCGAGAAACGTGACATAGCAGAGGGCGATGAACAGATCGATCTGGCCGGTTTCGCGCAACAATTTGACGATCTGCACGCCCACCACGGAACCGACAATACCGCCCGACAGCATGACGCCGCCGAGCTTGAAGTCGACGTTGCCGCGCTGCCATTGCGCCATCGTGCCTGACACTGATGAGGCGACGACTTGGTTGACGCCCGTCGCCACGGCAACGGCCGACGGAATACCGAAGAAAATCAGAAACGGCGTGATCAGAAAGCCGCCGCCAACACCAAACAAGCCCGACAGAAATCCGACGGCGCCACCGAGCCCGATGATCAGGAGCGCGTTGACCGACAATTCGGCGATGGGCAGGTAAATCTGCATGTGAGCTTAGGGGTCAACTTGTCGGATTGCCGGCCAAGTTTGGAGCCAACGCTCCGGCCTGTGGTGGCGGGGATTGGCCCACACCATCGGCCGCTGCGCCGCTCCGGTCAACCGCTACCGGGTTCAGGTACGCATTGCCTGCTCCCGGCATGGGCTTGATCGCAGCCAAACATCAGGTTCCCGTGACGCGCCCGAGCTGGTCTGGACGGTATGATTTCGGCTGTCTGGCGCTGCCCTCAATCCGCCAGGAACCGATTTTTCCAGGCGCCACCAGAAGTGTTTATGCCGCCGAACCTCAACGCTCCATAAGCGGGTTCTTCCACGCGCCGCCTGACGTATCGTTTTTTACTTGCGATTGCGGTTGCGGCCACGCGTCGAAGATTTCGAAGATTGAGGCGCCGCCCTGCTGTTGGTTCGCAACACGCAGCCGGCGCCCGTCGACTTTTCCCAGTGCGCTCTGAATATCCGGTTTCGGCGCAACCTGACGGTCGATGTCATCATAGCGTCCGGCCAGGGCCAACGTCGTTCGGGGATCATGGCCGTAGATGTCGTTCTTGGTTGAAATCGAGCCATCGTCGGCAACCCACGCCGTGAAATACGTCACGTAGACCGGGACTTTACGATCCAGCTTCAACTGATGGTTCTGATCGGTCGCGAACTGCAGCTTGACGTCGGACTGGCCCATACCGTTGGACTCAGCCAGCAGCGCCTCGGCAAAGGCGTCCGGATTGCGCACGCGCAGACAGCCATGGCTGAACGCCCGCGACGACTCGTTGAACAGGCTCTTCGACGGCGTATCATGCATGTAGATGTCGTGCCGGTTTGGGAACATGAACTTGACGCGGCCAAGTGCGTTGCCGCTGCCCGGCGGCTGGAACACGTCGACATTGCGGATGTCGACGGTGCCCCAATTGAGCTCCTCCGGATCCATTTCCTGGCCGGCATAGCGGACGCGAAGACCCTGGCGGCGCAGCGCCCCCCCACCGTTGCGCTGAATCGACGGTAGCAGCTCATTGACCTTGATCGACGTCGGCACGTTCCAGTACGGATTGAACTCCACGTACTCCATCCGATCCGTGAAGATCGAAGTGGGCGTATTGGGGCGGCCAACAACGATCCGCTCTGTGAAGATGACTTCGCCGTCCTTGACTAGCCGTGTCATGTACTCAGGAATATTGTTCTGGATGTAGAGCGTCCCAAGATCGTCGGGCACCCAGCGCCAACGCTCCATGTTGGCGAGCAGACGCTCGATCCGCTTGTCCTTGCTCTCGGTCTTGTCCCCATTCAGCGACAGCCGCACCGGCTTGCTGATGATGCCGTCGACCTTCAAGCCATTGTCGCGCTGGTACACCTTAACCGCATCGACAAGAGCCGGATCGTAACGTTCCGCCGGATCGCCCTCGTCATCAGCGTCCGCTGTCGGCACGGGTACCGATAAGCGTTTGCGCATCAACGCCACGTGCGGATGGCTGGTGCCGGGTTTCAATTTTGGACCATCCGGAATTGTCACCGGCGCCGGACCTTGGGTGCCGTCGCGCAATGCCAGATAAGCTTTCCGGAGCCGCTCGTACTGCGGATGTTGGGGATGAAACGACACCAGGCCCTGGGCAACGTCTGGCGCCGCCGCAACCGTCGATAACACCGTATAAGCGCTCGGCGCAGCTGAAGCGCGGTCAATCAGGTCGCTTATCTTCTCGGGCTCGAACTGCCCGATCCGTGCCTGCGTGGCATAATCGAGCACAGCGCGGGTGAACTTCAGTTCAACGTCGATCTGCTGTTGCTCAGTGGCGTTGGCAGGCACCGAGACAGGCACGTCAAACCGCGCTGGGTCGAGACCCCAATCCTTGGCTTTGGCGACTTCACCAATGATCTGCAGCGCAGGCTCACTGAACGCACCATTCTTCAGCCAGAGTGGCTGGCCGCCACGCTCGGCGTAGAAGCGCCACATCTGCTGTTTGAGGGTTGTCTCGGCGTTTTGCTTTTGAATCTTGCGCTTGGGCTGCGCCGTTGGCTTCAGGCCGGCGAGCAGCGCCGTGGCCAGAGCATTGGTTGGCGCAACGATCACTTTGGGCGTGACAGGCACCACGGTTTGCAGCGCTGGTTCCGGTTCGACTGGCGCTGGCTCAACGAGTGCCGGTTCGTCCACGGCATCCGGAGCGCCGGGAGTTACTTCTGGCAACGGGCTGGTTTCAATGGGATCAGGCACCGCGTCGAAATTCTGCGCGCCCGAATCTTGATTGCTTGCAACGGTTTCTAACCCAGTCGCCGGCGAGGCCGGAAGCTGACTTTGTCCCCAGGCGGGTGCTGCGGCAAGCACACCTAGAGTGCCGACAAGGATTGCCGCATGACGAGCAACACTACGCATTGATCTCTCCCCGCTACACTCACACGCTAGCGGATAGAAGTTGTTCCGACCAGTCACCGACTGCTATCGCGACCTCACGATTGCGTTCTGGCTGAAGAGCTGTGGCACTGTTGCATGAGGTCGATGGCAGGGGCATGGTCATCCCGGGGCGAGATGCGGGCCGGTTGCTGGCGACCGTGCGGCGGCAGTTGCTGGAGCCACTCAGAAACGTGGCTCCAGTTCGTCGCGTCCACGCTAACAGCCCTGGCTTAGACCGCGCGCTCTTCCAGGCCGAATTCGCGCATTTTGCGGTAGAGTGTTGAGCGGCCGATGCCGAGCCGTTTGGCGACTTCCGTCATGTGGCCGCGATAGCGTCCAAGTGCCAGCCGGATCATGTCGGCTTCGACGGCTTCAAGGCGCCGAATCTCACCGTCGATGTTGACGGCGGCGATGCCAAGAGCGCCAGAAGCGCCGTCCATGGCTACCGTTTCAGGCACAATGTTCTCGGCGCCGATCATGCCGAGGCCACCGAGCATCGGCGCGCGGTTGACCAGGCCCGGTGCTGCCGGGATGTTGGCTTGGAAGCCAACGACATGGCTGGCGATCTGCGGGAATTCGTCGATCGTCAGTTCCGGGCCATCAGCCAGTACGACAGCACGGAAAACTGCATTCTCCAACTGGCGGACGTTCCCCGGCCAGGAATAGCTGGTCAGAAGATCGACGGCTTCGTCGCTGAAGCCGCGCACGCGCTTGCCTTCTTCGGCGGCGAACCGCGTCAGGAAATGGCGGGCCAGTTCGGGTACATCGTCGAGGCGCTCGCGCAGGGGCGGGACCCAAACCGGGAAGACGTTGAGGCGATAATACAGATCCTCACGGAACTTGCCGTCCTTGACCTGCTGGATCATGTCGCGATTGGTTGCCGAGATCAGCCGGAAGTTGACTTTGACGGGCCGCTTCGAGCCGACCGGATCGATCTCGCCTTCCTGCAGTGCACGCAGCAACTTCACTTGAGCCTCAAGCGGCAATTCGCCGACTTCGTCGAGGAACAGAGTGCCGCCATCAGCTTCTTGGAACCTACCAATGCGCTTCTCGGTGGCGCCGGTGAACGAGCCCTTCTCGTGACCGAACAGGATGCTCTCGATCAGATTCTCAGGGATTGCACCGCAATTGACAGTAATGAACGGCCGTCCGGCGCGTTCACTCTCGCCCTGGATGGCGCGGGCGATCAGTTCCTTGCCGACGCCCGATTCACCCTCGATCAGAACGGGGATATTGGACGCCGCTGCTCGTTTACCGAGGCTGACGACCCGCGCCATGCCATCGCCGCGCGTGATCATGTCGGAAAACGTTAGGGTGCCTTCGGCCTTACGCTTGATACGCGTGATTTCAATAGCCAGCGCCTCAATCTTCAAGGCATTGCGGATCGAGATTTCCAGCCGCTCGGGCGCTACCGGCTTGATAACGAAGTCGACGGCGCCGGCACGCATGGCGTTGATGGCAGCGTCAATGGAGCCGTTGGCGGTTTGCACGATCACGGGGGGCGCGTTCTCGCGCTTGCGGATCGCGTCCAACACGGCCATGCCGTCCATGCCGGGCATCACCAGGTCGAGCAGAACGAGCGCGATCTGGTTGGCATCGGCGGCATCAAGGGCAGCCAACGCATGTTCGCCACTGGCTACGGCGCGTGAGTCAAACCCGCACCGCTTGATCGCTTCTTCCAGTAAACGACGCTGTACGGGGTCGTCATCAACGACGAGAACACGCTTCACCATGGAACACTCAACTCTACGCGACAGCCCGACTAAGGGGCACAAACTGAACACGGCCTGCTCGTCCGGCGCGCCTTACCGGGGGGTTACCGCCCGATCCATCCCGCGCCTTTCATCCGTCATCCTGCCCCCGAGCGGTAAACAGAAGATTGATCGCTGCTCGTTTTCGCGTCTTTTTCTTCCTGAACCTTGAGAATTCTGGTTTGCGATCTGCGGTAAGGCAGTTGTTGCCCTGGGCATGGTTTAAGTTGTCCGATTCGCGTCATCGTCGCGTAACTGATTGCGTGTTGACTGATCGCGGCGTTGTCGAGGATAGAGGGCACGCCAATTGCATAGGGGCAAGGCGATCACAATCCTGCCTTGTGGGGTTGCCAAACGCCGTGCTCGCGGGAGCTGCTTGCCCGAACCGGGCCGTTGACAGATTGGGTGAGGACGAAAGCATGGCGCGTCGTTCGGAACAGACTTCTACCGCGTTGGCTGCACCGAGGCGGGTTGTCAAAGAGGCAATTGAGCTTCCGGCCAACTATCGCCCAACTGAGAGCGAGCCGTTCATGAACGAACGGCAGCGGCTGTATTTCCGGCGCAAGCTGGAGGCCTGGAAGCAGGAAATCCTGCGCGAGGGCCGGGAGACGCTGGTGACGCTGCATGATGACACCTCGCAGCATGCCGACATCACCGACCGCGCCAGCTCCGAAACGGATCGCGCCATCGAACTCAGGGCGCGCGACCGGCAACGCAAGCTGATATCCAAGATCGACGCAGCGATTATGCGCATCGAAGATGGCTCATATGGTTTTTGTGACGATACCGGCGAGCCGATCGGCCTCAAACGGCTTGACGCGCGGCCAGTCGCGACCTTGAGCGTTGAAGCGCAGGAACGACATGAAAAGCGCGAGCGCGTGCACCGCGACGAACGGGCCGAATAAGCAGAAGCGCGAAGTTTTGAACAGGAGCGCGGACAGGGGATGTCCGGGTTTCCGCGAATCGGATCATAAAGCCGACACACCAGCCCGGCACGTGTGCGGCGTTGCACAGGGCCTCTCGGAACGAAGGTCTTATGCCAAGTCTGATCCGCTTCACCGTGTTGGCATTGGTTCTGGCCGGCGCGCTGCTCGGCGGGCTGTATGGCGCCGCCGTGCTGCTTGAGCCGCAACAACGTGAAGTGGTGAAGCCGATCAATGGTGTCACGATCCGTCGCTAGAGCTGGCCGGCTCGTCTGTTGCGCAGGGTTTGGCGTAGCGATGGTGCTGACAATCATTGCAACCCCGCTCGCTGCCTTCGCGCAGTCCCAAGATGCCGTTATCCCGCAGGATAGCGCAGTGGATACCGGCGTTTTGCCACCCGTTGGCGGCGTCGACGCCGGCGAGTTGCCGCCCGTGGCTGGCGCCAGCGAGGCGGGAATTGGCTTCAATGGTTCAGTCTGGCAGGGCACTAATCTGCCTGATGCCGAATCGCTTCTCAGTGGCGTCACCCTGCCGATCCGCTCGCCGACCTTGCATGGGCTGTGGCGGCGTCTCTTGGTATCTGATGGCGCACCAGCAGCTGGTGGGGTAACGGCTGGATCAGCCGACCCTTTCCTGACGCGACGTGCTGACAGCTTTTATCAAGCCGGTTTGCTTGAGGAAACCGAGCGCGTGCTGAGCGGCGCTGGCCCCAGATCCGAGGTTGGCATCAAGTTGACCGCCGTGCGCACCAGTTTGGCGCTTGGACGCACGGACGCCGGTTGCGGCGCGATGAAGAGCGTGCCGATTACCAGTGCCAAGCTCAGCAAAGCGGCGCGCACGGAAGCTATCCTGCTGACGGCCTATTGCGTGTCGAAGGACAAGCAACCGCAGAATGCCAGCCTCGCCGCCGAGGTGGCACGCGATCAGGGGGTCAAGGCGCCGTTGATTTACGCGGTGCTGGATGCGCTGGCCGAAAGCAAGACTGCCAAGCTGCCGAAAATCGAGCGGCTGGGTCTGGCCGATTACAAGTTTCTGGCGCTGCTCGGGCCGGTCGCGCCGGCGCGTTTGGTGGCCGCCGCATCCGCCGATGTGCTGGTCGCGGTTGCCAGGGATGCCGCCGCCGAACCTATGACGCGGGTGGCCGCTGCAGAGGCCGCCGCACGTGTCAACGCAGTAACGCCAGAGCAATTGGCGGCCCTCTATGTTGATGCTCCAGTGCCGCCTGAGATTGCCGCTAATCCGCTCGCGAGCGGCCTTGAAGGCACGCCGCAAAGAGTCGCGCTGTTCCAAGCGGCGGCATCGGCGCAGTCACCCAAACAGCGCCTGCAATTGCTGGCGGCATTCCTGGCTGAAGCTCGCCGCGATGGCCTGCAAGTGGCGACCGCACCGGTGATCGCTGGATTGATCGCGGATATCCCACCCGACAACAGTGTGCTGTGGTTCGCGGAGCAAGCGGTGGAAACGCTGATCGCTGCACGCCAATACGATCGCGCCATGCCCTGGGCGGTTGCGAGCGGTGGTGGCCTGCTGCATTGGACGCTGTTGATTGACATGGCTGACCCGACAGCTGCCGTGCCCGTTGAGTCAGCGCTCGGTTATGCCGAGCAGATGGTGCAGGCTGGCGATCTGCCGCCCGCTGTTGTGCAGCGTCTGGCGACTGTACTCGATGCTTTGGAATACAACGTTCCGATCGGCATCTGGAACGCTGCTCAGCAGGCGCCGCAAGACACCTCTGGCAATCTGCCAGCAACCGGGCAGCTTTCGGCGCTGCAGGTGGCGGGCACGGAACGCAATATCGCCCGTACCATCCTGCTGACGCTGGCGGCTTATGGTCCGGACACGCCGGAAACTGCCAACCTGCTGACGCTTGGTGACACAATCCGCGCCCTGCGCGCTGCCGGCCTCGATGCCGACGCCCGCCGCCTGGGCGTTGAAGCGATGTTCGCCGCTTGGCCGCGTCGCGCCGGCGGTTGAGACCGGATCCACTTCAGCGTGCAGTGAGCGAAGGTTGTTGGTGCCGCCCGCGACTTCCCGCACTGGATCCCCGACGCCGCGATCCGCCGCAGGCGCACCCGGGTCGAGGATGGCAGGGCCACATTTCCGCCGATTGGTGTCATCCCTGACCGCATGAATCCGGACCGAAGTCGGCCAGGATTGCTGAGATCGGCCAACCGGTCGGGCCGCTTTGCGGCCTCAGCCCGTGCACGGATTGAAGAATCACAACGAGTGCGGGCTGGTATCAGTCGACGTAAACGCGGAGGTCGGGCTTCTTCATGCGGCGCTCCAGGGCGCGCTGGGAATACGCCAGGATCACCAGGCCCTTACCGCTGCCTCGGCGACGGGTCTGTTTGCCGCCAAGTAGCCGGTTCGTGCGCTTGTTGACCCGATACCAATCGCCATAGCGGCGCTTAGCGATTGTCTTGCCAGCGCGGCCGCCGATGAAGCGCATCGCCTTGCCGCGTCCGACCACGACGATCTGGACGCGGTCGCCGCGCACCACATAGACGCGCCCAAAGAATGGGACGCGCACGGCCACCAGCGTACGTTTGCGCTTGGCCGATTTCGCGCTGACGCCGGCCACCGACACTGCCTGACGCTTGCGTTTGACGATGCGAGATTGCGCCAGCCGCTTCGCCGACCGGGTAGCCGTAGCGTTGTCCTTGCCGCGACGGCGCTTGCTGGCTTTCTCGGCGACGCGTTCGCGGTTGACGCGACGTTTGACGGTGCGTTCAGCCAGCCGCGACTTGGACTTGGACTTGGCTGGCGTCGCCTGCTCGTCAGCGATTGTGGTTTTCGCTGGTGGCTCGGCTACAGGCGATTTGGCGGGCTCAGCAACCTTGGTTTCAGGCTTCACTGGCGCGTCGGGCGCCGCTGCCTTTGGCGCCTCGGCAACAGACTGTGCGGCAGGTACTGTGAAGCCCATGGCGTGTTGGGCAATCACGGCGCCGCCGACATCGCGCGTCCGCACGCTGGCGGAATGCGAGCCAGCATCGAGCTTGATCGGTTGAGTGACTGACCAGCCGCCATCCTCGGCCGCGATTGCCGTAGCAACGGCCTCGCCATCGATGCCGACTTCCATCCGGGCACCTGGTGCACCTTTTCCTGTGACCACGACGCTGGCCGGTGCGCCCGCTGCCGAGCCCGGCTCAATGCGCACCGCTGTGATTACGACTTTGTCGGGCACGACGGCGGCCGCGTTGTCGCCAGCACCGGCGGCTTCACTCGGCTTTTCAGTCTCTGCCACCACGACTGGCGCGGCTGCCCGGTCAAATGGGAAGGCGGTTTCAGCCAGCACCTTGCCGGCATTATCAAGCAGTTCGGCGCGGACCGCATGCTGGCCGGGCGCCAAATACAGATCTGCCTCGTGCAGCCAGCGACCCTTGTCCGTCACCTTGGTGCGGCCGATTGATTCCTTATCGACATAAATCCGCACAGTTTGTCCGGCTGGTCCACGGCCCGACGTCGTGACAGTGCCTTTCTTGGAACCTTTCGGCGTGAAGCGCACCGAAGAGAACGACAATGTTTCCTCCGGCATGTTGAGCGCCGTTTTAGTACTATCCTCGGCGACTGGCTTGGCTGGCTCGGCAACCTTGGCGGGCGCTGACTCCGCTGCTGTTTCAGTCGCTACGTCCGGCGTCTTTGCTGCCACCGTGGTATCCGCAGGAGGCGTTGCGGCCGGCGCTTCGGGCGCCTTAACATCGAGTGCCTTGGCGGTTTCGGTTGGCGGCTCAGTCGTGCCCTGGCCCGCCGTATCGCCAGGTGGCTTTGACGTCTCGCCGCCGAAGAACTCCGTTACCTTGTCGCTGAACGCACTGGCCATGGCACCGGCATCTTCCAGGATGCCGCCTTCACCACCGGCAGGTGGCGTCTCCGGCACCTTGGCAACCGCAGCGGGATCCTTCGCGGCATCCGTGGCAGCCGGCTTGCCGGTTTCCTGCGCCGCCGTCGCTTCAGGCACATCTGTCGGGCTGGCATTGCCGGTGCCGCCATCCGTGCCGATACCGGCTGCAGTGATGGCGTTCTTGCCATTGCTGACAGCAGGCACAGTTACCTTGCGCGCGGCGCTCTTGAGCGGTGCCGGATCATCGGCGCCCTTAGTGGCGAATGCCTCCAGATTGTAGTCACCCGCCGCCATTGGTTGGGGAAGCTGCAACAACCATTTGCCATTGGCATCGGCAAACGTACCACCCAGTTCCTGCTTGCCGGACATGACAGTAACAATCGAGCCAGCCGGCGCTCGGCCAGTGATTTCTGACGACATGACACCGGTCAGGAAGAAATCATCGACGGCAACATCGCTGCTTTGCACGGCCACTGCCGCTGTCTTTTCAACGGGCTTTGCTGCGGGCGCCGGATCGAGCTTCTGGGCCTCAACCTTCGGCGCGGCAGGTTCAGCAGCCTTGGTTTGGGCAATTTGCACGTCTTTGGGCTTCTCGACGACGACTGACTTCGCCACTGATTTGGCGACGGGCTCGGCTACCGGCTGGTCCACGGCCTTGCTGACTGCGGCTACGACGACGACGGCCGCTTCGATTGCTGGGGGCGCCGGCGGATAGCCGCCCGCTGTCGTCAATTCCGGGAGGGTGACGGAGATATCCGTGGCGCTTGGCGTCACAATAGCCACGGGGTTTTTCGTGACGACCGCAGTTTCCACCATTGCCGCGATCTCTGCAGCTGGCTTACTTGCAGGCTTTGGGGGTTCCGTGATGACCGTCGTGACGGTCACTGGTTCAGCCGGCTTTGCTGGCGGCTCGACGATGGCCTGAATGGCAACCACTTCCGGCAGTATTGCCGGCGCGGGTTCAACGACTGGCGCCTGGAGTGCCACCGCAACAACAGGCGCACCTTCGATAGCCGGCACGGCAGCTGGGCCAGCGAGCGACACCAGCATCGCATTCTCACGCAAGCCCGTGCCGGCGTCCAAGGCAAGATCGCGCATAGGGTTGGCGCGGTCTTTCAGCGCCTCGGCCATCCAGGCATCGATCGGCTCGGCGTTGACTGTGCGCAGTTGGGCTGCAGCTGAATCAGCGAGTTGCCGGGCACGGGTCATTTCCACCGCGCCTGCGGCCAGCGGCGCGGCTACGTTGTCGAACTCGGTGATCGCCGTACTGAGCGTCTCGGCCATCTCGCGTGCGCGGGTGCGGTCTGGCGCTTGCAGGCTGTCCAGGATCGGCGGCGCCTTGACCCCCGCCAGCCGCCGGCCAGCTTGCAGGCCGAGGGACTGCACATAGGCTTGTGGCTGGTTGCCATCAGTGCCAGCGGCATGCACGGTCGCCACGGCATAGCCCGCGCCGGTGAATGCTGCGGTGATCCCCGCCAGGACGCCCCAAAACTTAATCATCACGCTACCTCGCTCACTCAGTCTCCACCGCAAATCGCTGCGAAGCGGAGTACCGGGCCCGGATATCTGAGCCAGATCATGCTTTAAGCATAGATGCGGGTGGCGGCCAACCCTGCCGCTGGCCGGAAGTGACCCGAGTGAGCACTGTGTTGTTGGAATGGGTAAACGTCAGCCATTGCTGTCGGTGGGGACAGCGATCGAGAAATCAGCAACCAAAGCCTGCGGTAGACCTGGACTGGACACTCAGCTAGCCGCACTTCTGACGTGTTTACCGGGTCTTAACGAATTTGGGGAGACAGGGAGCACGATGCCGGCCGCTTCCACGCAACTCGACAGCGCTCGCGAGCAAGTCCACCAGCGCAACAATCTGTGGCAGACCTGGGTATTGACCGGCGCCATGGCGGCGTTGCTGATGCTTGCTGCCTATCTGTTTTGGTCCTGGATCGGCGTCGTGATTGCGCTGGCTAGTACCTTAGGCCTGCGGCTGCTGGCGCCGAGCGTCGCGCCAGAGATGGTGATGCGTCTGTTTCGCGCCCAGAAAGTCGATCCCAAGGGGGCGGCGCAACTGTACCAGATCCGCGATTTCCTGACTGCACGCGCCGGTCTCGCCGTGGCACCCGACCTTTATGTCGTGCCGAGCATGGCGCTGAACGCATTCAGTGTCGGCTCCCCTAGCCGCTCGGCTATCGCTGTTACCGAAGGGCTGCTGCGGAAGCTGGACTTGCGCGAGCTGACGGGCGTGCTGGCGCATGAACTGGCGCATATCAAGAATGATGATCTGGTGACGCTCGGATTTGCCGATGTCATGAGCCGTTTTATGCAGTTGATGTCGTGGATCGGCATAGCTCTGGTATTATTGAATTTGCCAAGCGCCCTGATGGGCGATGGTCGCGTGCCATGGCTCGGCATCATCCTGCTATATCTGGCGCCGACGGCCAGCAATCTGCTGCAACTGGCGCTGTCGCGCACGCGCGAGTTTGACGCTGATCTCGATGCTGCGAAGTACACGGGCGATCCGGAAGGGTTGGCGACGGCGCTGGCCAAGATCGAGCAGATGCAGGGCAAGGCGTTGGAAGATTTGATGCCGCCGGGTGCCCGGCGAGTACCTGGTCCGTCAATACTCAGGACACACCCGCATACGGAGGCGCGGCTCAAGCGCTTGCGCGAAGTCACGGTCGCTGCCCGGCACTGGTCGCCGCGTGATGCTGGCGGCCCGTTGGTAACCTTGGCCGGTGTCGGGCCCGCCAGTATGCGGCCGCGCTATCGCGTGCCCGGCATCTGGTTTTAATTTGAGGCTGCTGATTTTACGGCACGGTTGCGCCAGAGCGCGTCGGTGGTAACGATAGCGAGCGCCACCCAAATGATTATGAAGGTCGTCAGCCGTACCCAGCTCAAAGGTTCATTGAGCACGGTGATGGCAAGCAGGAATTGCAGACTAGGCGCGATGTATTGCATCAAGCCCATGGTGGTCAGTTGCAGGCGTTGCGCGGCGGCGCTGAACAGCAGCAGGGGAACGGCCGTGGCGATACCGGAGCCAAGTAGCAGGAGGCCCGTGATCGGGTCGGCGAACACTTGGCTGAATTGCGTGTTGGCGGTTGCTGGCGGCAGTCCAGGCAGTGTCCAGCCAAGTGAACCTCCGGCCACCAGAATGATCAGCGCCAGCGGTACCAGGATGGTGCTTTCGGCAAAGATTGCTGGCGCTGGTGGCAACGGCGCACGCTTGCGCAGATAGCCATAGACCGCGAAGCTGCCGCCAAGCAGGAGAGCCAACCACGGCGGATGTCCGAGCGCGACCGCTTGGATCAGCACGGCGATCGCCGCCAGTGCAACAGCGAGGCTTTGCGCCCGATTTAATCGTTCGCCCAACAGCAGCGTGCCGAGCCCGATCGACATCAGCGGATTAATGAAGTAGCCGAGGCTGGAATCCAGCACTTGGCCCCAGCTGACCGCCCAGATGAAGATGCTCCAGTTGAACATCAGGACGCTCGCCGAAAACACCAGGGTGCGGCGTTGCCCGGGGTCAGCCAGGGCATTCTTGGCTTGCGTGAAACCACCTGCCCAGAACAGCCATAGCCCTGCTACGACGCATGCCCAGATGGTGCGATGCGCGACGATCTCCAGAAGCGGCACGTGCCTCAGGGCATACCAGTAAAGAGTGATCAAGCCCCAGAACACAAAGGCTGCCGCAGCGAATGCCAAGCCACTGCGTACGGACTGATCGGCTAAGCCTTTGTCTCCTGGCATTTCCTGGCGATTACCCATGCACGCCACCTTGCGACAGCCCGATTGATCCGTTCAGGTCGAGTTCATGTGGCGCGCGGTAAACCAGCATTGTAAGCAAGGCTCATGGTTCGGGAGACTTCACCGCCGCGAGATGATCAAGACTGACGGCAATGGCCACATGGCCAATGTGGGTCTTGAAATCGCGCGAGAGGGGAGTATTTTCGAGGAGCGAGACACGCTTAACAGATCGCACGACGAGACAAGAGCGCAGCTCGAGAGGACTATGATGGCCCAGTTCAGAACCGCCGCCGTGCTAAGCGCCCTTGTGCTTGGCATGGTCATGGCAGCCCCCGCAAGTGCCGAAGAGGACTGCAGTTGGTACGCGCAAACGTCCGCCAAGCAGGAACAGGAGAACGCGGCCAAGGCCTGCGGCCTCAAGGGCGACGGCTGGAGCACCGATCTGAAGTTGCACGAAGCTTATTGCCTCGGCGTCGCGCCCGATCAGTGGCGCACTGATGTGCAAACGCGTCAGGCCGATCTGGTCAAATGCGGCGGTTGATGCCTCCAGGCTGGCTGGCGTGATCACGTTGAAAGCGAGGGCCGGCACTCCAACGAGTGTTGGCCCTTCTGCTATCGTGTTGAACCCAGTTTGCACAATCAGGTGATCGCCACTTCTGCGATGCAGCCGGTGGCGTCGGTAAGTCCAGCGGGCAGCACGAAGCGCCAAGCAGAAACGGTTTCCAGCGCTGCGCGATCGAAAGACTTCAGGCCCGATGAGCTTTCGACCTTCAGGTTCTGTGGCGCGCCCGTGCGGTCGAGATCGTAACGCACATAAGCCCACGGCCGCGCTTCATAGGATACTAGCACCGTCGCCAGTGTCGCGGGCATTTGGAAGTTGCGCTTGCCCTGGTCCTTGATCGACTTTTCAGGGCATGTCACAGCGGCTTTTGGTGCGATCAGTTTGTCGGGCCGCACCGGCAGTTTGTGCGTGCCAAGCCAGAGTGCGTCATGGGAGATTTGCTGGTTGAACACCGGATCAGTGACCGGTGCAGCGATGCTGGCGGTCTCCTGGCCTGGTGGCAGCAGCGACGAGCAACCGGCGATCAGCAGGGTTGCCGCCAGACACGCCGCGCCGCCAACCCAGTTTCCAGTCGATCGCCGCATGTTGTGTGCCCCTGGTGTCCCTGTTTTCTCGATAAACGCATACGACACAAGCGTTTTCACGCAGCTTCAGCTGGTCAGAACTCGCACGAACGCGCCATCGGCACGTGGCCACATGGCAACCCCTATCCACGAAAAAGTTACCGATAAGTCGACTGACAGTCGAATGATCGGCCAGCTGATGCTACCGCGCAAGCACTGGATGGCAAGTTGGCGATCCAGTCCGCATTACGGCCGCCGCCCCCGGGGGCCTAGATTGGAGGTAAGGATGTCACTCCTGTTCTCGTTCTTTGGTCGGATTGGACGCGGTGGCTTTTGGCTTGGCATACTGGCGTCGATGATATTCTTCGGTCTCGGTCTCGGACTTGCCTATTTGCTGACCGGCGCGCCGATGACCTTTACTGGGCCCGACGGCGTGCTGTTGCCAGCAGACGCAATTCCACCAGAAGGGGCAGTGCCTAACATCAACACTTCCTTCATGTTGATCGCTGGCGTCGGCTATCTGCTCGGCACTTGGACGTCGATCTCGACGGCGGTCAAGCGGCTGCACGATCGCGGCAAATCGGGCTGGTGGTTCTTGCTGATGATGGTGCTCAGCGTCATTGTCGTGGGAACCATCTGGTACATTGTCGAGTGTGGCATCCTGGAAGGTCAGGAAGGCCCTAATGCCTACGGCCCTGACCCGCGCGCGGCCTGATGATCTGACTTGACGAACACAAACATGACGATGAATCCGGAAGCCGACACCCCAAACGATGCCGTGCACGTGATCGTGCATGGTCGCGTCCAGGGTGTCGGCTTTCGCAATTGGACCCAGCGAGTGGCACGGCAACTCGGGCTTGCGGGCTGGGTGCGCAATCGCAATGACGGCACCGTGGAAGCTGTGTTTGCCGGCAAGGCGTCAGCGGTCGCTGCAGCTATTACCCGATGCCGTCGAGGACCGCGCTCAGCCAAGGTCGATCACGTCGCGGCGTCGGCCTTTGTCGATCATGATGCGGCACCCTTTGTCTTTGAAGTGCGGCCATCGCTCTGACCATCACCGCAATTCCGTTTCCAATTGTGCTACAGGCGCGTTTGCTGCGACGGTGGGCCTGAGAAAGCTTGAGGATCGTCATGCTGAAGCAACGCGCGCTGATTGGAACTCTTGCCGGGCTGATACTTGCATCCATGGTGATGCCGATTTCAGCGGCGCCAGCGTGCACGAACACAGCTGATTTCGCAGGCTGGTTGAAGTCTTTCAAGGCGGAGGCAGTCCAGGATGGCATATCCGCCAAGACCCTGGCTGCGGCCGGTCCCAGCCTGACATTTGATCCGGGCATTATCCGGCGAGACCGCGCGCAAGGCGTGTTCCAGCAACCGTTCATCGAATTTGCCGGACGTATGGTGTCGGGCGGGCGCATCCAGCGCGGCCGCAAGCTGATGGCGCAGCATGCCGACATCTTTGCGCGCACCGAGCAGGCGCATGGCGTGCCGGCGCCAGTTATCACCGCGTTCTGGGCGTTGGAGAGCGATTTCGGCTCCAACATGGGCAAGCTGTCGTCGCTGCGGTCGCTCACGACGCTGGCCTATGATTGCCGGCGGCCAGACATGTTCCGCGCCGAGCTGAAAGCGGCACTGCGGATCGTGCAGTCGGGCGACCTGAAGCCCGCGCAAATGCTCGGCTCATGGGCCGGCGAACTGGGCCAGACGCAGTTCCTGCCGGTGCACTATGTCAACCACGCCGTCGATATTGATTGCGATGGCCGTCGAGACTTGCTGCGCAGCGTGCCTGATCTGATCGGTTCCACCGGCAAGTACATAGCTGCATTGGGCTGGAAGCGTGGGCAGCCCTGGCTCGATGAAGTGCGCGTACCCGCCAATCTTGATTGGGCTAAGGCCGATCTGGCTATCAAACTGCCGCGCGCCAACTGGGCCAAAGCCGGCGTCACTCGCGCTGACGGCAAAGCGCTCAGCGCCGACGCACTGCCCGCCTCGCTGCTGCTGCCGATGGGCCGCAACGGTCCGGCCTTTCTGGTTTATGAGAACTTCAACGTCTACACGCAGTGGAACAATTCACTAATCTACAGCGCTACAGCCGCGCATATGGCCGCCCGCATGGCTGGCGCGCCGAAGTTTTCACCCGGCAAGGGGCCGGTGAAACCTCTCACGATGGCGCAGATCAAAGACCTGCAGATGCAGCTGAGCAAGCGCGGATTGAACGTCGGCAGCGTCGACGGCAAACTGGGCTCTGGAACGCGGGCCGCTGTCAAGGCGATGCAGCAGAAGTTCGCGCTGCCGGCCGATTCATATCCGACAGCCGAGTTGATCGCGCGGCTTAAGCAGTAAACAATTTTGGCTTGGGGCACTTCGATCGATAATCGCTGCGAATTATGGGTTGCGAGTGTGTAGGGTGCGAAACGCTATCGTCAGGCCGTATCGCACCAAAACGCGCCGCAGAGCCAGCCTCTGGTGCGATACGGCGCAGACGCCTTTCGCACCCTACGCCGCCGCACAATCGCACTCGACGTGATTCACCGTGGTGCGCTGACTGTCCTTAGTCAGCCGGGGCCTTTGGCTCACGCCTCGCTGCAGCAGGCGCGGCACGATTGATTGTTGGGAAAAATCCCTGTTATGCGTAACGCCCGGTACTTTGATCTTGTCGTGGCGGCATTTGTCGCTGTGCTGATCTGTTCCAATCTGATCGGGCCTGCCAAGGTCGTAACGCTTCACCTGCCAGTGCTTGGCGATCAGTCGTTCAGCGCGGCCGTGTTGTTCTTCCCAATTTCCTACGTTTTTGGCGATGTGTTGACCGAGGTCTATGGCTATGCGGCCGCGCGTCGCGTCATCTGGGTAGGTTTCGCCGCGCTCCTTTTCGCTGCCGCCATGGCAGCGTTGACGGTGGCGCTCCCTCCTGCCGCCGACTGGCCGCATCAGGCGGCTTACGTCACCGTGTTCGGTTCCACTTGGCGGATCGTGGCGGCGTCGATGATCGCGTATTTCTGCGGCGCCTTCGTCAATGCCTTTGTGCTCGCCAAAATGAAACTATGGTCAGGCGGCCGGCATCTGTGGCAGCGCACGATCGGTTCCACCATCGCCGGTCAGGCGGTTGACACCGCGCTGTTCTTCCCGATCGCTTTTCTCGGCACCGGCTTGATCCCGCCTGACCTGCTGCTGACTATCGCCATTACCGAGTTCGTCATGAAGGTCGGCATCGAAGCGGTGCTAACGCCTCTGACGTATCGGATCGTGCATGCGCTGAAGCGCGTTGAACACGTCGACGTCTATGATCGCAACACGAATTTCTCGCCATTCGCGCGGTAAGGAGTGAGAATCTCTAACCACTCACGAACTCACCACTCATGCATTTTTCACGCCACCTCGAACCAGGTCGCCATGCCAGCGGCCTGATGGTCGAGCATGTGGCAGTGGATCATCCAGCGGCCGGGATTGTCGGCTACGAACGCGATCGTGGCTGTTTCGCCCGGCTCCATCAGGTAAGTGTCCCACCACCAGGGTTGTGGTGGCTTGCCGTCAGCGCGGCGCACGAGGCGGAAGTGATGTCCGTGCAGGTGCATGGCATGTGGCCAAGCCGTGCGGTTTTCCAGGGTGAGAGCGATAGTCTCGGCACGGGTGGCGCGGAATAGGGGTGGGTGATCACTCACCATGGCGCCGCCGTGGTGCATCATGCCGGGCTTGCCGTTGAAGTTCCAGATCGGCCCCGTCCCCATCAGAGCGGACATGTCTCTTTCGTCGGCAGCGCCACCAGTCATCAGCAATTCATGGGACGTGGCCTTGTCAATGCCAGGCATCGGTACCGGATTGGCAGCTAGTTGGATCGGCGCTGCCAGCGCGCCGTCCCGGGCCTGTTCGGCGCTATCCAGCACCAATCTAGCCAGCACCCTTGGTTCTCCGCCCCGCATATCCACCAGCGCCTGGCTGGCACCGCGTTCGCCTGTCAGGTCCAGAATCAGATCGGCGCGGTTGCCGGGCCCGAGTAACAGCGCGGCGCCGTAGCCGCCCGATGTTGGTGCCAGTGGCTGACCATCATAGGCGATCAGCTTTGGTTGAGTGCCATCGAGGCGCAGTTCAAGGATGCGCGCCGTTGAGCAATTGATCAGCCGCAGCCGTACCCGTTCGAAGCGCTTGACGGGAATGACCGGATTGATCTCGCCGTTGACGGTAATGACATTGCCGAGCCGGCCGGCATGCGCCTGGTCATGCCGCGAGCCGAAACTGCCGGCCATCACGCCATCAGCGCTGAGTCGCCAATCGTTGATCACCAGCACCAGATCCTGATCCACCTGCGGCGGGTTCGGCTCCTCGACGATCAGCGCACCAAACAGACCGCGCGGCACTTGTTCGTAGGACATTTCATGCGGATGATACCAATAGGTGCCGGCGTCGGGCGGCGTGAACGCGTAGTCGAACGCTCCACCAGCGGGCACTGGTGCTTGCGTCATACCGCCAACGCCATCCATGGCGTTGACGAGCCGGATGCCATGCCAGTGCACGGTCGATGAGTGCGCCAAATTATTGGCAAAGCTCGCCGCGAAAGGCTGGCCCTGCCGCGTTCGTAGCACTGGCCCGGGTGCTATGCCGTTGAAGGCCCAGACGTCCGTTCGGTTGCCGCCAAGGATGCCTTGCGTCGCCGGCGCTGCCCGCAGGACAAAGGGCGTCGGGAGCGCGGCATTGCCAACGCGCGGCAGCAGACCGATCGCCGCAGTGCCAGCGAGGACTTGGCGTCGCGACAACTTTGGCATGCAACTCTCCAGCGCTTTTAGGTTGGATCAAGCACTTGCGCGACCCAACATCCACGGACGGACGAACGGGTTTGCATCCGGCTTTGCCGTGAGCGCCTCCCGTGACCGTTGGGCCTCGCAAGAGCTTGACCCAACCTATAAAATACAGCTCCGCGACCCTTCCGTGCTTACTTCACCGTCAGTTTGCCCAGCCGCTGAGTTCTTGCTTTAACAGTGCCTCCAGCATGGCGATGCCGCCTGGGCTGTCGTTGAGGCATGGGATTGCGGTGTAGTCCCGACCACCAGCGGCGTGGAACTGCTCCTCGCCCTGTACCGCGATCTCTTCCAGCGTCTCGAGGCAATCGGCGGCAAAGCCGGGTGTCAGCACGGCAATGCGCTTGACGCCCTGCTGGCCAAGTGCCTCCAGCGTTTTGTCGGTGTAGGGCTGCAGCCATGCCGCCGGACCAAAGCGCGATTGGAAGGTCGTGCGCAGCCGCTCTTTGTCCCAGCCGAGAGCCTCGCGCAGCAGCCGCGTCGTCTTCATGCAGTGACAGTGATAGGGGTCGCCCTTGTCGAAATACGACTGCGGAATGCCGTGAAAGGAAGCCAGAACCACCTCGGGCTGCCAGCTCATGGCCGCCAAGTGCGTGCGCACGCTGCCAGCCAGCGCCGCGATGTAAGCCGGGTTGTCGTAATAGGGTGGCAGCGTGCGCAGGGCTGGTTGCCAGCGCATCGCCATGAGCGACTGGAACGCCTTGTCCTGCACTGTTGCCGTCGTCGCGGCGCAATATTGCGGGTAGAGCGGCGCCAGCAGAATGCGGTCAAAGCCACTGTCTTTCAGGGCTTGCAGCCGGGACGAAATTGACGGCGTGCCATACCGCATGGCCCAGTCGACGTGCACAGCAGGCTGCATGAAACGAAGCCGCGCGGCCAGCTGCTCAGACTGCGAGCGTGTCAAGGTCCGCAGCGGACTTTCATCAAGCTCTTTGTTCCAGACGGACTTGTACAGCTCGCCGCTTTTGCTCGGCCGGCGCGTCAGGATCACGCCATTGAGGATGGGCCACCACAACACGCGCGGCGTTTCAATCACGCGCCGGTCCGACAGGAACTCCTTGAGATAGCGCCGCATCGACCAATAGTCGGTGCCATCGGGCGTGCCCAGATTGACGAGCAGCACTGCCGTGCCCCCCGTCCGAACCCGCGGATGCTCGGGAGGCAGGGTGGTTGGCAGCGGGCCAAGGGGCGAAGAATGAGGCGTGGCGTCTTGCATGCATGGACTTTCGAGAGAAGGGCGTTTGCACCCTCCCCCGAAGGATGGGGAGAGGGTGCAAGATCACGACCTGACGCTAGTGGCGGCTGCGTCGATGTGGGCGGCAAGCGCTGGATCGAGCCCAAGGGCGCCGGCCAGTTCCGCCAGGAACTGTCGCTCAACGTTGGAATCCGGTTCGATCACAAGGCGCGCGGCTGAGTAGATCTGCGCTGCCGCTTCCGGGCTGCTAGCACTAGCAGCCAGTTCGGCGATGCTGGCTGGTCGCGCGAACTCCTGGTCCAGGAACTGATGCGCGTCAGCGTCCAGGCCGAGCTGGCCGAGGCCGCCGATGATGCGCGAGCGTTCGGCATCGGTGATCTGGCCATCCACGGCGGCGGCTGCGATCATGGCGCGCAGATAGGTTACGGCGTTGTCATTGCTTTGCGCGGCATCGAAGCCGGAGCCAAGCGGCGCTGCTTGCGCCCCGCCTGTGCTGGACGCCGTGGTTGACTGGCCGTCCTGGTAGTTGCGCCAGGCTTTGTAGGCGAGGCCGCTGATCAGCACGAGTCCGCCAAGCTTGGCGGCATCCATCGCCACACCGCGTCCCGATCGCGTACCGAGCACCAATGCACCAAGGGCGCCTGCCAGCGCGCCAGATGCCGCGGGATTGTTCTTCACCAGGTCTTGCGCGCGCGCCAGCAGATCGCCGGCGCTCTGGCCGCCGCTCATCTGTTTGATCAGGTCGTCGAGCTTGCCGGCGGCGCCGGTCTGCTGATCGAAATCGCGCGCGGCGTCGCCAACGCCCGTGGTTGCCTTGCCGAACATATCCTTGGCCTTCCCGGCGATGTTGCCGGCCATGTCGGTGGCTGGACCACGCGCTTGCTCAGCGGCGCCTTTCATTTTGTCGAGCACCTGGCCGAACACCGAACCGAGATCGCCGCTCGCGCCAGTTGCGCCCGGCTGGCTGTCCTTACCAAGCATCTGGCCGAGCATATCGCCAAGGCCGCCGCTCTGCTGTGCACCTGCGGCGCTAGGCCGATTGTTGCCTGATTGAGTGTCCTGGCCCATCATCTGACCAAGTAAATCGCCCAAGCCGCCCGATTGCGGCGCGCTGCCACCGGCTGGCCGTCCGGCATCACCCGGCGCCATGCGCTGCGCCATCTGGTTCATCAGATCACCGAATCCACCCTGTCCGGGCGCGGCAGCTGGCGATGTGCCGGCGACCATAGCGTCGAGCAGCTTTTTGGCGTCGAACATGAGTGTTCCTTTCGGTCGGCGCTCCGGGATGGACGACCGCGCGACAAAGCGCGAAATTTCAGGTGCAGCGCCTCATGGGCTATCTAGGACCCGTGTTGTCCGCCAACAAGCCCGAACCGACATACGGCCGGCAGCCCACCGAAAGTTCGTGCGGCCTTGCTATCGATCCCTCCGGCACTTTTGCCGGTCGTCCGGCTGTTGTTCTCAAACATCGTCATGACCCTCGCCTGGTACGGCCGGCTCAGCTACAAGAGTGCGCCGCTGTGGATTGTCATGCTGGTTTCCTGGGGCATTGCATTCGACGAGCACTGTCTTCTTAAAGCATTGCCTGGCCGTACCGGCCAACCACTCGGCTTGCACCACGCCATCGGGTTCGCGCCGATCACCGCTGGCGCATTCTTCATCTTCCAAGGCAAGATATGAGGTTGGATATGGCCGCGAGACCATCGGCAGCGCGACCAGGCCTAAGCGGCAAGAGCCGGCCAAGCGCGCCGCATGCGGGCAGGCAGGGACCGCGCGATAAATCGGCGGGTCGGGTCGATGTGGCGCTTGCCCGGCCAGCAAGTGAGCCCGAGCGGATCGCCAAGGTAATGGCGCGTGCCGGCCTGTGCTCGCGTCGCGATGCGGAGCGCTGGATTGAGCAGGGTCGCGTCAAGGTCAATGGCACGACGCTCGGGTCGCCGGCGCTGAATGTGGGACCCAATGACAAGGTGCTGGTTGATGGCCGGCCGTTGCCGCAGATCCAGCAGGCGCGGCTGTGGAAATATCACAAGCCCCGGGGTCGCGTCACGACGCACAAGGATCCGGAGGGCCGGCCGACAGTGTTCGAGGCGCTGCCGCCGGAGCTGCCGCGCGTCATTTCCATCGGCCGGTTGGATTTCAATACCGAGGGCCTGCTGCTGCTGACCACCGATGGTGGACTGGCGCGGCACCTGGAGCTGCCGGCAACCGGCTGGCTGCGCCGCTACAAAGTACGGGCGCACGGCCGCGTCATGCAGAGCCAGCTCGACAAGCTCAAGGACGGCATTGAGGTAGAGGGCATCCGCTACGGCCCGATTGAAGCGCGGCTGGAACGTGAGCAAGGCGACAATGTCTGGCTGGAGATTGCGCTGCGCGAAGGCAAGAACCGCGAAGTCCGCAAGGTGCTGATGACTCTGCAACTCGACGTCAATCGGCTGATCCGCGTTTCCTATGGTCCGTTCATGCTCAGCGACTTAGCGCCGGGCACTGTTGAAGAGATTAAGCCGCGCGTGCTTGCCGATCAGCTGAGCCTGACGATGGCTACGTCACTCGGCCTGAAGGCCGAGCAACAGCAGCGCGCAGCCCGAAAGAAGAAGTAGGCGTGCGCGTATAGGGAAGAGGGGCGACCCATGGGCCGCCCTACCCAACACACCGCCTCAATAACCGGCTTTGATCTTCTCGAACTCAGACAGCATCTTGGCGCGGACGTTCTTGTTCATGCCCACCTGAAACAGGGTGTTGGACAGCATTGCCTCGACATCGGCGAAGCCCTTTGCCTTCAATTCGTCGGCGCTGACGCCAGCGAAAGCGCCAGTATTCGCATGGCCGTAGCCCCACGCCGTAAGGATGTAGGTTGCCGACTGATCATCGAGCCAGGCGTCGATATAGTCATAGGCCTTCTGCTCGGAACCCGGCGCGTCCTTCAACATCGAGAAGCCGCACACGAAAGTCGAGGCGCCTTCCTTGGCATTGCGGTTCATCTTGGCGTTGATCTTCTGCTCGGCGAGCTTGGTCACCGTGTCGTTCCAGGACCATGAGATCAACACTTCCTTAGAAGCGAAAGCTTGCACGAGTGAGGCATAATCGGTCCAATAGAAACGGACATTGAGATGTGCCTTGCGCAGCCAGGCGGCAGCGGCATCGACCTGCGCGTCGGTGACGTTGGCCCACTCCTTGGTGCCCGTGGCAAGCAGGCCGAGCGCAAAGGCGTCGTCGACGTTGTCGCCGATCGTCACCTTGCCTTTGTACTTGGGATCCGTGAACACCTGCAGCGATTGCACGTCGGCTTCTGGTACGTCGTCGGTCAGGTAGTTCAGGCCGGTATTGCCCCAGTCGGCCGGAACGAAATAGACTTTGCCGTCCTTCTGAACCGCCGGCAGCTCCTTGAAGCGCGGCAACAGCTTGTTCCAGTTCTTCAGCCGGCTGACATCGATCGGCTTGTACAGATCAGCATCCTGCCACTTCGATAGTGTCTGCACGCACGGATGCATGAGATCGGCCTTGAAGCCGGAGCGCACTTTCTGGAACGCCTCCTCCTCGTCAACGAAGAAGGTGTAATTCGGCTCGCCCTTGTGCTTCTCTGTATAGGCTTTGTGCAGGC
>JANNSA010000336.1:0-2927 GCA_031402115.1 Hyphomicrobiaceae bacterium
TCAGCAGCGCCGTGCCGCCAGCGACGGGCGGCAAACCGGCGAGGCAGGCTGCGGCTGCCTGGCCGTCTTTGACGACCAGCCAGTGATCGCCGGGAGTTGGCTGCCAGGCTGGCCTGGCAATGGAAAGCAGCGGCAATCCGAGGCGCGCTGCCGCAGCCACGGCGTTGACCGAAATGCGCGTGGCGTAGGGATGGGTGGCATCAATCACAAGGTCGGTTGCGTCCTCGACAAGCCACGTGCACAAGCCGTCAACGCCGCCGAAGCCACCAATCCGGCAAGGCACTGGCGGCAGCACGGGCGCGCGGGTGCGGCCAGCGAGCGATAGGGTGACGCGGAAGCGGCGGTCATTGGCGAGACGGCCGCAGAGTTCAGTGGCTTCGGTGGTGCCACCGAGAATGAGGAGACGCATGGGAGTTCATTCGTCGCTATCGGGATCGGCTAGGGACCAGACCACGCCGCGCCGCTGGCTGTCCATCATCGGCATTGGCGAAGATGGCGTCGCCGGACTGTCGGCGGCGGCGCGCGCGCTGATCAGGCAGGCAGGGCTGGTCGCTGGCGGGCAGCGGCACCTGGCCTTGGCGGCGGACCTGATCCAGGCCGAAACACTGGCCTGGCCAAGCCCGATCGACGCTGCGTTTCCCAGCTTGCTGCAGCGTCGTGGCACGCCTGTCGTGGTTCTTGCGTCCGGCGATCCCTCGCACTACGGCATCGGCAACCAGTTGACGCGGCTGGTGACGAGCGACGAGATCCTGTGTTTGCCGCAACCCTCGGCGTTCGCGTTAGCAGCGGCGCGACTCGGCTGGCCGGTGCAGGACGTGGCGCAGGTGTCGCTGCATGGCCGCGCCCTGGCGGGCATCATCCGGCATCTGCACCCGGGTGCCCGCATCCTGGCGCTGGCCTGGGACGGCAGCACGGCGGCGAAGTTGGCGGCACTGCTGGATGCGCGTGGTTTAGGAGCCTCGCGGCTCACGGTGCTCGAAGCGATGGGCGGCGTTGCCGAGCGCCTACGCGGTGCCACGGCGGCTGGCTTCGCGCTCACGGACATCGCTGCGCTGAACACCATTGCCGTCGAGGTGGCGTTTGGCGGCGGCGGTTATGGCCCCTCGTTGGCGGCTGGACTCGATGATCGGGATTTCGACTCTGACGGCCAACTGACCCGGCGCGAGATCAGGGCCATCGTCCTCTCGGCGCTCGGCCCACGTCCGGGCGAATTGCTGTGGGACATCGGCCTGGGTGCTGGTTCCATCGCCATCGAGTGGCTGCTGCGGCACCCGTCGATGCGCGCGATCGGTATCGAGGGCGTGCCCGAACGGGCGGCGCGCGCGGCGCGCAATGCGGTGACGTTGGGCGCTGCCGATCTGCACATTGTCGAAGGCGTTGCGCCGGCTGCTCTGGCAGGCTTACCGGTACCTGATGCGATTTTCATTGGCGGCGGCGTCTCTGAAGCGGGCGTGCTGGAAGCGGCCTGGCAGGCGCTGCGTCCTGGCGGACGCATGGTCGCCAACGCCGTGACGCTGGAAGGCGAGGCGCGGCTGCTGCGCGCTCATGCTGAGTTGGGTGGCGACCTGACGCGTATAGCCTTGGCCCATGCCGACAAGGTCGGCACCATGCACGGTTGGCGGCCCGCCATGCCGGTCACGCACTGGCGGGTGGCGAAGCCCAGGGGAAACGCTTCATGATTGTCGCAGGGATTGGTTGCAAGCGCGGCACGTCAGTCGCCGCGATCAGTGCAGTGGTGGCGGCGGCGTGCGCGCGTTGGGGCGTCGCCGAGGCGCGGATTGACGCACTGGCCACGATTGCCGCCAAGGGCGACGAGGCCGGCATCATGGCGGCGGCCGGGCTGATGGGCTTGCCGCTGATTATTGTCAGTGAAGCTGAGATGCTGCGGGTATCGGATCAGACATTGACCCACTCGGAACGCGTTGTGGCGCTGATGCAAGTGCCGTCCGTGGCGGAAACCTCGGCGCTTGCTGCGGCAGGTGCGGGTAGCCGCTTGCTTGGACCGCGCACCGTCGCCGGCATGGCGACCTGCGCGCTGGCGGCCTGCGGTTCGAGTGAAATTGGAGCCGCGCCATGACCGTGCACTTTATTGGCGCCGGACCAGGCGCGGCAGATCTGATCACTGTGCGCGGACGCGACATCATTGGCCGCTGCCCGGTATGCCTCTATGCCGGCTCGCTGATCCCAGACGGCATCCTGGCCTGGTGTCCGCCGGGCGCGCGCATCATCAATACGGCCCCGCTATCGCTGGAAGAGATCGTCGCGGCCTGCGCCGAGGCGACCACGCAAGGTCAGGATGTAGCGCGCCTGCATTCCGGCGATCTGTCGATTTGGAGCGCGCTTGGCGAACAGCTGCGCCGGCTCGACCGCCTCGGCATCCCCTACACGATCACGCCGGGCGTGCCGTCTTTCGCGGCGGCATCGGCTGCATTGGCGCGCGAGCTGACACTGCCGGAAGTCGCGCAATCAGTCGTGCTGACGCGGACGTCGGGCCGGGCATCCGCCATGCCGGAGGGAGAGACGCTCGAGGCCTTCGCCGTGACGCGCGCAACGCTTGCCGTGCATTTGTCGATCCACGTGCTCGACGATGTCGTCAGGCGCTTGACGCCGTTCTATGGGCCAGATTGCCCGGTCGCGATCGTTTATCGGGCCTCGTGGCCGGACGAGACGATCATCAAGGGTACACTGGCAACGATTGTGGTGCGCGTCGCATCCGCCAAGTTAGAGCGCACGGCGCTGATTATCGTCGGCGAGGCCTTAGGCGCTGACGATTTCCGCGAGAGCGCGCTTTACGATCCCGACTACCGGCGCAGGTTTCGCGGTGGTTAGGCTGTCAAAACCGCACTGCGTCCAGACAGATTGCCTTCGCGATCGAATACGATGACGTCGAGCGCGACGCCGCTTCCGGCCATGGTTCGCGCGGCAGC
>JANNSA010000337.1:0-2421 GCA_031402115.1 Hyphomicrobiaceae bacterium
GCTGCTGTCGCGGCCACACTACGCGATCGGCGCCGAAATCGTCATCTCCGTGCTGGTCGGGGTGATGATGATCATCCTTGGACCAATGTTTGGTGCGGTGCCGATCTTCGTGCTTGGCGCGCTGATCGCCTGCGGCTTGATGGGAATGTCGTGGTACCTGTTCAACACGCAGCGCTTGCTGATCGACCCGGTGTTCCCGTTGGCGTCGAGTTTTGCGATATTTGTCGGGCTGACGTTCACCAACTACATCCGCGAGGAACTGCGGCGCAATCAGATCCGGTCGGCATTCCAGCATTATCTGTCGCCGGAAATTGTCGATCAGCTGACGAAGGATCCGGAAAAACTGGTACTGGGCGGCGAGCGCCGCGAGCTGTCGATCCTGTTTTCCGACGTTCGCGGCTTCACCGCCATCGCGGAAAGCTACAAGGAGGACCCAGCCGGGCTCACGCGCCTGATGAACCGGCTGCTGACGCCATTGTCGAACGCCATCATCGAGCGGCGCGGCACCATCGACAAGTACATGGGTGACGCCATCATGGCGTTCTGGAACGCGCCGCTCGATGTGCCCGGGCATGCGGTGCAGGCTTGCGATGCGGCGCTCGATATGTGCAAGCGGATCGAGCTTCTCAATCGCGAACTCGCCGTCGAGGCCAAGGCGGCTGGCAAGACTTTTCCGGTGCTGGACGTCGGTATCGGCATTGCCACCGGCATGGCGACCGTGGGCAACATGGGCTCCGACTTGCGGTTTGACTATTCGGTGCTTGGCGACAGCGTCAACCTGTCGTCGCGCATCGAAGGGCTGACACGTTTCTACGACGTGGCCATTCTGTTGTCGTACAGGACGGCGAACGAGGGGGCGAGCCGCCTTGCCACCATCGAGATCGACAGGGTTCGGGTCAAAGGCAAGCGAGAGGCTGAGCGCATCGTATCCCTTGTCGGCCCGGCCGACCTCGCAAATGACAAGCAGTTCACGGCCTTCAAGCAGACCTTCGACGAAATGCGCACGAGCTACTGTGCCAGCGATTGGCGAACGGCCTCGCAGGCGCTGGATCAACTGCTCCAATGCAACAACCGCTATGGGCTCTCCCGCGTGCTGCAGCACTATCGGGACCGCATGAACAAGCTGGCGGCCACACCACCAGGGGCTGACTGGGACGCCGTTTTTGACATGGAGACCAAGTAGCGAGGGTGCCTATCGCTCGCGCAACGCTTCGTGACGGACACGCAGCAGCGGTTTCAACAGGTAGTCGAGCACCGTCTTGTGGCCGGACTGGATGTCGATGCTGGCGACCATGCCAGGTAGCACGGTGAGCTTGTTGTCGGCGGTGCCGAGCCAGTTGCGATCCGTGCGCACGATGACCTGATAGAATGTTTCGCCCCTGGCATCGGTGATGGTGTCGGCGCCGATCCGCTCGACCTTGCCGGCCAGCGCACCGTAGATCAGGTAGTCGTAGGCAGTCAGCTTCACGTTGGCCGCCTGCTCCGGCCGAACGAAGGCGACGTCCTGCGGGCGAATGCGGGCTTCGATCAGCAGCGTATCGTCCAGCGGTACGATCTCGATCACGGTCTGGCCGGGCTGTACGACGGCTCCGACGGTGGTCAGCACAATCTTGTTGACTACGCCTTTGACCGGCGAGCGCAGCACCGTGCGAGCGACCCGGTCGGTGGCGCCGCGCATCGACTCGTCGATCACCGCTGCATCCGCCTGCGCCTGCCCGAGCCGCTCCCGAACGCTGGCGACAAATGCGGTGCGACCGCTCTCCATCCGGCTTCCGGCCTCCAGGATGGCCGTGCGTGCGCGCGGGATCGCCGCTTGCACGATGTGGAGATCGCCGGTGAGGTCGGCTGCCTGCCGCTCCAGCCGCAGCACCTCCAGTTCCGAGATCGCGCCGCGACTGGCCAGATTACGATTCAGCTGAAGTTCGCGATTGAGCGGCTTCAGCGTCGTCTCGGCCTTGGTGCGTCTGGCCTCGAGTTCGACCAGTTCCTGCTCGCGTTGGGAGTGTTGCTGACGCAGTACCGTCTGCTCGCTGTCATACTTGGCCTGGCGAGCGCGGAAGGTATCGAGTTCCAGCGCAACGGCACCCGGGGCTTGCTGGCGCAAGACGGGATCGAATGCAATTTCCTGCTTGCCGTTGGCTTCGGTCTCCAGTCGCGCGATCTCGGCCGCCAGTGCCAAGCGCCGCTTCGCCATCTCGCCGAGTCGCGAGGCAAAACCGGTATCGTCGATGCGCAAGAGTTGCTGGCCCTCGTCGACGCGCTGACCTTCGGTGATAAACAACTGCTGCACGATGCCGCCCTCGAGCGATTGTACCAACTGCAGCTGTCGCGACGCGATGACCCGGCCGGTGCCGGTCGCCACTTCCTCGACCGTGGCCCACCAAGCCCATGCGAGGCTCAGCAACACCATCAACACGATTG
>JANNSA010000338.1:0-15657 GCA_031402115.1 Hyphomicrobiaceae bacterium
CCGACCAGACCGCCCGTGCCTGTGACGTTGATTTCGGCGATTACGTTGAGTAGAAAAATGGTTTCAATCAGCACTACGACAGTCATCGGCCGCGCCAAGTGCGGCAGCACGATATGCAAGAAGTAGGACAGCGGCCCCGCACCATCCATCGCCGAGGCATCCTTCTGCTCCTCGTCGAGCGACTGCATGGCGGTCAACAGGATCAAGGCCGCGAACGGCATCCATTGCCAGGCGACGATTATCGATACAGCTGCGAGCGGCGCCCGGGCGAACCAGTCGAATGGCTGCATGCCAACAGTAGTCTGCAAATAGGCGAACAGCCCGAAGACCGGATGCATCATCATGTTCTTCCAGACCAGCGCACTGACTGTCGGCATGATGAAGAACGGTGAGATGACCAGCAGCCGGACGATGCCACGGCCCCAGAATGGCTGATCAAGCAGCAGGGCCAGCAAGGTGCCGCCAACCACTGAAATGACGATGACATTGAAGACCAGCGCCAGCGTACTGAACAGCGCTTTCGGAAACGAGGCGTCCGATAGGAAGTAGTAGAAATTGTTAAAGCCCGCGAAGCCGCCGACTGAAGGATCGAGCAGGTTGTAGCGAATGAAGGAAAAGTAGATGGTCATGACCAGCGGCACAATCATCCAGGCGAACAGCACCAGCACCGATGGCGCGACGGCAAGACTGCCGATGTATTGTGATTGCTTGGTCGCCATGGTTAACACCCAGCGGGTTCAGTTTTCGCGCGGCTGACAGGGGCTATACTGGCGCGGCAGAAGCGCAGCGCTGCAAGGTGTCAGGCACTGGTTACGCTTGCGGCAATGATCACAATCATCACGAACAACGAAAGCGCAGTCAGTGCCTGACACCTAGTCCGACACCAAGTCCTCTCCCCCGATGGGACGGGGGAGAGGAACGGCAGACTACTTGATGTAGCCGGCCTTGGTCATTTCGCCCGTCGTGAAGTCCTGGGCCTGCTTCAGACCGTCGTCGATCGAGGTCTGGCCAGCGAGCACCGAGGCGAAGATCTCGCCGACCTTCGTGCCAATGCCCTGGAACTCAGGAATGGCGACGAACTGCACGCCCGTGTACGGCACAGGCTTGACGGTTGGCTTGGTCGGATCGGCCGAGTTGATGCAGTCGAGCGTCATCTTGGCGAACGGCACCTTGGCGTATTCCGGGTTGGCATACAGCGAAGCGCGCGTGCCCGGAGGGACGTTGGCCCAGCCTTCCTTGGAAGCAACCAGCTCAAGGTAAGCCGCAGACGTCGCCCAACCGATGAACTTCTGGGCGGCGTCAACCTTGGCCGAACCGGCGGGGATCGCCAGCGACCAAGCCCACAGCCAGTTACCACGCTTGCCGAGGCCATTATCCGGGGCCAGCGCATAAGCGACCTTGTCAGCCACCTGGCTGTCCTTCGGATTGCTGACGAACGAAGCGGCGACCGTGGCATCAATCCACATGCCGCACTTGCCCGTCTGGAACAGAGCGAGGTTCTCGGAGAAGCCGTTGCTCGAGGCGCCCGGAGGGCCAGCGTCCTTCATCAGGTTCATGTAGAACGTGATGGTCTCTTTCCACTCAGGCGTGTCGAACTGGGGCTTCCAGGCTTCGTCAAACCAGCGTGCGCCGAACGAGTTGGCGGTGGCGCCGAGGAACGCCATGTTCTCGCCCCAGCCGGCTTTGCCACGCAGGCAGATGCCGTTGATGCCGGTGGCGCGATCCGTCATCTTCCGCGCTGCGTCGGCGATGAAGGTCCAGGTCGGAGCGTCGGGCATCGTCAACCCGGCCTTTTCGATCAGGTCCTTGCGGTACATGACCATCGACGATTCGCCGTAGAACGGCGCGGCATAGAGCTTGCCGTCGACGGTCAGGCCGCCGGCGATGGCGGGCAGCAGATCGGAAGGATTGTCGACGCCGGTCAGCGGCACCAGCCAACCCTTCTTGCCCCAAATCGGGGTTTCGTACGTGCCGATCGTCAGCACGTCGAACTGGCCACCCTTGGTGGCGATGTCGGTCGTCACCTTCTGCCGCAGCACATTCTCTTCGAGCGTCACCCACTCGAGTTCAATGCCGGGGTTCTTCGCCGTGAAATCGGCGGTCAATCCCTGCATGCGGATCATGTCGCCGTTGTTCACGGTCGCGATCGTCAGCTTTTCAGCCGATGCAATCGCGGTCGTGGAAAGCAGACCGGCCGTGGCCAGTACAGTCATCCATGCCTTCACGTGGTGTTTCCTCCGTTGATTTGCGAGTATTTGCCCACTCGCTCCCCATTTGCTCGCATGCTGTCGATAAAGAGTCAATCGCCTGCCGCAGCCGATTCACCGCTCAAGCAGCGCCTGTTCCGTGATTTCGTCGGTGATCAGGCCGTTGGCAAGTTTGCCCTTCAGGGCGCTGATGATCGCCTGCTGCTTGCGCGGGCCGCAGGCCGTAATGAATGTGGCCCGGCGGGGAGGTTGTTCCAGCGGCAGACTGGCGATCCGTTCACTGACAGGGCCGCGCAAAATCGTGCCCGCGTGATCATAGGCCCAACCTGTGATTTCACCCACCGCGCCCTGTTCGAGCAGGCTGGCGATATCGCTATCGGTCATGAAGCCGTCTTTGTGCACCGGCCCACCCCAGGCAATCTCGCTGCAGCCGACAAAGCTGGCCTTGGCTTGCTCGCGCAGTGAGCCAAGCACGGCGTAGGCCCGCTGCGCCTGCAGGGCCCTGAGGTCTTCGACGGTTTCTGTAAGGACGGGCGTTGGCAAGGGAAAGCCCTGGCCACCAATCCGGTCAGCAAGGCGCATTACGGCGTCGTAGGAGCTGGCGTGGCCATCGGCCGCCATGCTGCCGACTAGCGACACGATCTTGTGTTGTGGCTGCACGGCGGTATCCATGCACTCAACCGCCAGCCGCAGCGTCCGGCCTGTGCCAACGCCCAAAACGATGGGCACCGGCGACGCCAGCAGGCGTTCCATGCGGATTGCCGTCGCCATCGCTATCCCAGCAAAACTGTCAGTATGCGCCGGATCACTTGGCGCCACATCGCAGATTTCCAACTTGAAGCGATCGGCTACGCGCGCTGCCAAGTCCATGCACGCCGCGATCGGATGATTGAGCCGGAACTGGATCAGCTTCTCTGCGACGGCAAGCGCTACCAGCCGCTGCACCGCTTGGCGCGACAGATCCAGTTTGGTGGCAATTTCATCTTGCGTATTGCCAGCGATAAAGTACAGCCAGCCGGCGCGCGCGGCGTCGTCAAGCCGTTGTCCGCGCTGGTCATCAGGCCGTGCCATGGTCCGTACTCCTGTTGGAAATCTAGTCGATCGATACCGTACTATACGCGCAATTGCTCGCAATGCGAGCAATTGTCGTGACGAGATGTTGCAATCAGTACGAGAGTTGTTGCCCGCGGGGGAGCATTGCGATGAAGTTCAAGGCCATTGGCTGCGCCCTGGCGTTTCTGCTGATCGTGGGCATGCGTCCAGCGGCGGCCATGGATTGCGCCACAACGCAAGAGGCGGCCGAGATCGAGGCTTGCGCGGCGGCGGAGTTCAAGAAGTCGGAAGCAGAGCTGAGCCGCATCTATACGTTGGCGGCGGCTTCCATCGTCGTCCGCGACAACGCCGCCCTGACGCCCGAGCAACGCCAGCAATGGAAGCAATCGTTGAGCAAGTCGCAAGACGCCTGGACTGCGTTCAGAGACAGCGACTGCAATGAATTGACCGATTGGGAGTGGTTCGGTGGGGTCAGCATGAACGCTGAGAATTGGGCGTGCCTTGCCGCCAAGTCGCAAGCCCGTTCTGAAGAACTGAAAGATCGTTACAGTGTGCAGTGATGGCGAGCCTTGCTCAAGTGCCGCGTGGCTTGAACGGATGCATCATCTGATCAACAAAGCGGGTCGGGAAGTTGGCCTCGTCGACGCCCATGTCGCTGGCCGTCACCGGACGTGGCGGTTCGGTGCGGAATGAGCCGAGCATCATGTCCCAGACAGTGAAGAACAGGCCGAAATTGACGTCGCCTTCCTTGCCCCAGTTGACGTGGTGCAGGTGGTGCAGTTTGCCGATCGATAGCCACTTGGCAAACGGCCCCAGCACGTAGTCGACATTGGAATGCTGAACGATCAGTTGGATTGAGATTGCCAGACCTAGCAGGATGGCGACGTTCTGCGGCATGCCTGCGAGCACCAGCGGCAGGGTGCCGATCGTCAGGTCGATGACTTGATGCAAGGGATGCCGCACCAGGCCGTTGAATCCGTAGAGCCGCGTCGATCCGTGATGGATGGAGTGCAGCCGCCACAGCAGCGGCACGCGATGGCTGAGCCAATGCAGCATCGACAGACCGAAATCAGCGACGATGACGGCGAGCAGCACTTGCGCCAGAAGCGGCCAATCGTGCGGCCAAACACCTTGCCATGGCATCATCCAGGTCAGCAACGGCAGCAGCAGCACCGAATTGATATTGGAGATCTCGTAGACAATGGCGTGCAAGACATCGCGGTGCTCATCGCCGTGCGACTGGTTCCAGGCATCATGCAAGGGTAAGATGCGCTCAGCCAGGAATGCCAGACCGATAGCGGCGGCAAGTACGGCGGCCAACCAGCCGTAGGACCGGTCACTGGCGACCAGCCACAGCGCCAGACCATTGAAGCCAATCAGTAGCAGCGGAACGTAGAGGTAGCGAACGGCGGTACGCAACTGCATGGGTGGTTCCATATTCATTCCGGCAAGGACTGCCTGTCGTCGGATGCGCCGCTAGCCGGGGGCATCAGCCGCATCCGCTCGAATAGTTCCCGCGCGCCTAAACCGTTGTGCCTCTGGCGTCTAAGAGCAACTGACGCAACGCCTCGGGGTCGGTGACAGGCAAAGAACACTGGGGGCCGACGCAGACATAGACTGTAGGTTGTCTCTGCACGGCGGTTTTGCCGAAACTTGGTGAATCAGCTGGCAGCGCTGCTGGATCGGCGATCCGCAACGTGACCGCGCCAGGCAATGACAGCGCTTGGATCGCTGCCAACAATGCTGCCGCGTGGCCCGGCACTGGCTCAATCACCACAATCAGTTGCGGCTTGGCCAGGTCCATCGCTCCGGCGACCAGACCCGTGTGGCCGGCCGCGTTGCCAGCCAGTTCAGTGACAAAGCCGGCGATGATCGACTCCGCTGCTTGCAGGCGTTGGCCGCTGCCTTCCAGCAGTGACAGCGCCACGAGATTGGAAACCATGGTGCCGTTGGCGTTCGGGGTGGCGTCATCGTGGGCGTGGCGCAACCGCACAATCAGGTCAGTTGTATCATCGGCTGATAAGCAATAACCGCCCGATGGGTGCGTGTAGTGCCGGTCCAAGGTTGCTGTCAGCGCTGCCGCGTCAGCGAGATAGCTGCGTTCGCCGGTTACCTGATGCAGCTTCACTGCTGCAGCGATCATATTGGCGTAGTCGGCGGCAATTGCCGGCGCCTTGGCAACACCCGCCCGCCAGGCATGCCAGAGTCTGTCGCCAGTGCGTTGGTTCGTCATCACAAAGCAATAAGCATCCGCCGCAGCCGCCACCCAATCTGCCCGTTCGAAGTGGTCACCAGCCTGTGCCAGTGCTGTGATCGCCAACCCGTTCCAATCCGCCAGCACCTTGTCGTCGAAACCCGGTTGTACGCGCTGCCGCCGCCGCTCAAGCAGCAGCGCCCGCATCGCCGTGAGCCTCGCCTCGGCCGCGTCTCCGAGTTGGTCCGGCGTGGACAGCCGGTTGGGGATGTTGTGACCCTCGAAATTGCCGGCGGCCGTGATGTCGTAGGTTTCGCAAAACCACACGCCATCTTCGGCCCCTAAAACGGCTATGACCTCAGCCTCGGTCCAGACGCAGAACTTGCCTTCTTCGCCCTCCGAATCCGCATCATAGGAAGCTGCGAAGCCGCCACCCGGGACGCGCATGTCCGACAGCAGCCAGCCGACCGTCTCTTCAATGCGTTGCGCAAACAGCGGCTCGCGTGTCTCGGCATGAACTTCCGTCAATAGCGAAACCAGCAGGGCGTTATCGTACAGCATCTTCTCGAAGTGCGGCACGAGCCAGCGCGCATCGACTGAGTACCGCGCAAAGCCACCGCCGACATGATCGTAGATGCCGCCCTGGCAGATCTGCCGCAACGTGGTGATGACTGCGTCCCGGCAGGGCTTTGAGTTGTAGCGCAACCCCGCCCGCCACAGCAGCGCGAAGAAACTGGTCTGCGGAAACTTCGGCGCGCCGTTGATGCCGCCGTGCACCGAATCAACCGCTTCGACCATGCGCGCCGCCAGATCGGCAATCGCGTCTTCGTTCAGGCGCGCACCGCCCTCCGTCACGGGTGGCGCCTCGCGCAGCCGAGCGAGAATGGCGTCGGCATTGCCGCGTACTTTGGTCGGCTCATCGCGATGAATGCGCGCGATTTCCGTTAGTATACGGCTGAATGATGGGCGGCCGAAGCGTTCCGTAGGCGGATAATAAGTTCCACCGAAAAACGGCTCGCCGTGCGGCGTCAGGAACATCGTCAAGGGCCAACCACCGCGCTCACCGAGCATATGCAGCGCGTGCATATACAGGGCGTCGACATCCGGCCGCTCCTCGCGGTCGACCTTGATGTTGATGAAGTGGGCGTTCATCAAGTCAGCCGTCGCGGCATCCTCGAAGCTCTCATGCGCCATGACGTGGCACCAATGACATGCCGCATATCCAACTGACAGGAGAATGGGCTTGTTCTGCAGTTGTGCTTCGGACAGCGCCGCGTCACCCCACGGCCACCAGTGCACCGGATTGTCCTGGTGCTGCAGCAGATAGGGACTGGTTTCATCGCTGAGCCGGTTGCGCGTCATGCTGGTTCCTCGCAGGGAGCGCCGGCCCCCCAAACCTCGATAGTGTGGTAAGCGGCTGCCGGTCGCGATGCAACCGCGCCGCTTGACAGCAACGGAGCATCGTCATCGTGTGCCGCCCATGACGACTTCCGACACGATCTACGCGCTCTCGACTGCCGCTGGCGTCGCCGGCATCGCAGTGGTTCGCATATCGGGCAACCAAGCCATCGCGGCGCTGACAGCCCTGTGCGGGCGGTTGCCGCGATCGCGCATGCTTTGCCGGCGAGCACTGCGCCATCCAAACAGCGGCGAACCTCTCGACGATGCCATGGTCGTTCAGTTCCCCGGGCCGGCCAGCTACACGGGCGAAGATGTCGTTGAGTTGCACATCCATGGCGGCCGCGCTGTTGTTGCTGGCGTCCTGGCGGCGCTGGGTGCGCAGCCGGGCGTGCGGCTGGCCGAGGCAGGCGAGTTCACGCGGCGCGCCTTTCTCAATGGCCGGATGGACCTGACTGAGGCCGAGGGCCTCGCGGACCTTTTGGCTGCCGAAACCGCAGCGCAGCGGCGGCAGGCGCTGACGCAGGCTGGCGGACAGCTGCATAGCCAGGTGGAGGCTTGGCGCGACCGGCTGATCGAGGCGATGGCTTTGACCGAGGTGGCGCTGGATTTCTCCGACGAAGGCGACGTCGACGACGGCGTCCTGGCGGAAGTGCCGGGGCGGCTGGGTAAACTCGTTGAGGAGATGTCCAGCGCCCTGAACTCCGCCAGCCGCGCCGAGATCGTTCGCGATGGCTTTCGCGTGGTGTTGGCCGGACCACCCAATGCCGGCAAGTCGAGCCTGCTCAATGCGATGCTGAAGCGCGAGGCGGCGATTGTCTCAGCCGAGCCTGGAACGACCCGCGATGTTATCGAGGCCAGGCTTGATCTGGATGGCTTAGCGGTGATCGTCAGCGACACGGCGGGATTGCGTGCAGCGTTGGGAGCGGTGGAGCAGGAGGGCATCCGGCGCACTCTGGCTGTGGCACAGGGCGCGCATCTCGTGCTGTGGGTGATCGACCAGCTTGACCCCGTGCCAGAGCCTGATCTCGGCATTCGCGCGCAAACTGTTCCCGTCATGCCTATCGTCAACAAGGTGGATCTGGGCTGCCTTGGCCGGCCCTTGCGCGGCGTCGACATGGATGTCCTGCGCGTCTCAGCCCGGTCTGGGCAAGGACTGAGCGCCTTACTTGACCGGATCGCGGCGGCGGCCCGCGCTGCTGCTGGAACCCAGGAGGGCTTGACAGTCACCCGCGCCCGGCAGCGTGACGCCCTGGTTCAAGCGCGCAACGCCATCGCCAGCGCCGCATCCTTGTATCCGCGTGACCTTGAACTCCGGGCGGAAGATCTCCGGCACGCCGCCCAAGCGCTGGGTCGTATCACCGGCCGCGTCGATGTCGAAGACGTATTGGACCACGTGTTTGGCGCCTTTTGCATTGGCAAGTGATGCCCGTCAGTGACCGGCGACCGGTCCAAACCCTCGATCGCTTGCCGGTTCGTTTCACGTGAAACCACGGCAGGAGGATGTGCAGCGCGTCAGGATGATGCCGTTCTCGCACCTCCCGGGATTCTCGCTCCAGCCTCCAGGACCAGGAGGCTGCAACGCCAGTGATCTTGCTTTTGGCTCTCCTAGCAGCAGCGCAATAGTACGCGGCCTCGCGAGCGTGGAGGATTTCATCGGTCCGTTCCAGAGCCGGGCTTGCCCTGAATTTGGACCGCGCACGCCGCCCAAATCCGTGCTCTGCTATCTATGTTGAACCGCCGCAGCTTGCGGTGAGCCCATTAACCGCCAATCACGCCCGCTATGAACACCGTGCGCAAACGAGCCTTGCTGGCCGCCAGGAAGGACGAGACCAGCCTGGCCACCCAAATGCGCGTGCTTTTGCCGCGATTGGCCGTGCGTGCGCAAGTCGCTGGCGTGCCGTTCTCGGTGCTTGGTGCGCTTGCCGCTTCCGAAGCAGCAATGTTCGCGTCCCGCTGTGCCGCCTTGCCGGCGCCGCTGCGCAGCGATCTTGAACACCTTGTGGCGACGGCGTGCGGCTTGCGGCTTGGAACAGTTACATTGGACTATACGTGCGTTGCTACGGGTGCCGATCCTGATGGCCCGTTGCGGTTGTTCCCGCACCGCCTTGAGTTGGCAGCCGAACCGGCGGGTGACTTGACGCTTGTCGATCTCAGCGCTGCCCGGCTGGCCAACTGCCCCGTCTATGCTATCCGCGCGTCACGCCCCGTAGTGCAGCGCGTCGCTCTCCGGTTCGGATCTTGGATCAAGCAGTTGGGTCGCGCCATCCCCGTCGATCCCACTCAGGTGATCGCTGGCTGGAGCCCGCTGACACCGCTGCCACAGGCCCTGAAGAAACTGGACCGCGCAGCGGGCCGGGCTGACGTGCATACGGTTCGCGCTGCTCTGACCGACGATGACTGGGTGCTCGCCGCTTGGGCCGCCACCCTGCCACCTGGCGCTTGGATTGTTGACTTGCGGACAGACGCTGGTGGTGCCGCCTTCCATTGGGGTCTGAGCCGGATCTTCAGGGACTTCCGTCGGCATCCCTCATTGCCGCTATTCGCCTTAACACCGTCACCTGAAAGCCAAGGCGCTTGGGCCTTCGTCACAGGCAGCGAAACCCGCGAGCTCGCTCGCTGCCGGGCTGTGCTCAGCGCGGGCCGTACCGCCCCGCTGGCTTCAACAGCCGTAACCGAGCCATTGCCCGTCTGGCCCACCACTGCGCACGCCGAGATTTCGCCGGCGCGGCGGTAGAAGTGGGGTCTGGGGGCGGCGCGAGGCTCCTGCTTGCCTGGTTGCGTCAACAGACTCTAATGGCCTACCGCAACCACGGGGCGCCGCTTCCCTGGATGCCCGTTGGCAGCTAGGGTGTGATCCGCGCACAGGCATGGTGGTTTCTTATGACGTATGACGTGATCGTGGTCGGGGGTGGACATGCGGGCTGCGAAGCGGCGGCGTCTGCGGCGCGACTGGGCGCACGCACGGCGCTTGTCACGCACCGCGCCATCTCCATTGGCGAGATGTCGTGCAACCCGGCCATCGGCGGTCTCGGCAAAGGGCACCTGGTCCGCGAGATTGATGCGCTCGATGGCCTGATGGCGCGCGTCACCGATGCTGCTGGCATTCAATTCCGCATGCTCAACAAGTCGCGCGGACCCGCCGTCCAAGGGCCACGGGCGCAGGCCGACCGCAAGCTGTACCGTCAGGCTATGCAAGCGGAAATCGCGGCGATCGCCAATCTGGATGTCATTGAGGGCGGTGTCGAAGACCTCCTCATTGACGGCGCGCGCGTTACAGGCGTGGTCACAGGCGACGGCTGCCAGCTCGCTGCCGGTGCTGTCGTGCTGACGTCGGGCACCTTCCTCAACGGTTTGATCCATATCGGTAACCTGACAACGCCGGCTGGGCGGGCCGGCGAAGCGCCAGCCTTGCGCCTTTCGGACCGGTTGACGGCACTGGGTTTCCAGTTGGGCCGCCTGAAGACGGGCACGCCGCCGCGGCTTGATGGCAAAACCATTGACTGGAGCGTGCTCGAGCGTCAGGACGGCGACGAAACGCCCGTGCCGTTCTCGTTCCTGACCGAGCGCATCACGACGCCGCAAACCGTCTGCCACGTCACTCACACCAATGCTGCGACACATAAGGTGATCGCCGACAATATCGGCCGCTCGGCGATGTATTCCGGCGCCATCAAGGGCACTGGCCCGCGCTACTGCCCGTCCATCGAAGACAAGATCATGCGCTTTCGCGATCGCGATACGCACCAGATCTTCCTTGAGCCAGAGGGTCTCGACGACGACACAATCTACCCAAACGGCGTTTCCACCTCGCTACCCGAGGATGTGCAACGGGCGTTCATCGCGACCATGCCAGGGCTGGCGAACGCGGTCATCAAGCGGCCCGGCTATGCGATCGAGTACGACCACATCGATCCCCGCGAACTGACAGTGCACTTGGAGTGTAAGCGGGTGGCCGGGCTGTTCTTGGCCGGCCAAGTCAATGGCACCACCGGCTATGAGGAGGCGGCAGCGCAAGGACTGGTTGCGGGACTGAACGCTGCGCTGGCGGCCGGCGGCGGGGTTGGCCGGATGAGCCTCGACCGCGCCGATGCCTATATCGGCGTGATGATCGACGATCTGGTGACGCGGGGCGTCAGCGAGCCCTACCGGATGTTTACATCGCGCGCCGAGTTCCGGCTGCGGCTGCGGGCCGACAACGCGGATGAACGGCTGACGCCGAAGGGTGTTGCGCTCGGGTGCGTGTCTGCCGGTCGGCAGCGGGTCTTCGCGACGAAGCTAGCGGGCTATCAAGCGGCGCGGGCGCTCCTTGAGTCGGTCGCCGCCTCACCGGATGCGCTGGCAAAGTCCGGGATTGCCATCAATCGTGATGGCAAGCGGCGCACGGCCTATCAGTTGCTGGCTTTCCCCGGCATTGACGCAGCCGCGCTCAGCCAAGTGTGGCCGGACCTCAAGGCCATTCCCGCAGCGCTTTTTGAGCGGCTCGCGGTTGATTCCGTCTACGCCTCGTACCTCCAGCGGCAGGAAGCCGATGTCGCCATGCTCCGTAAAGATGAAGATGTGCCGCTCGCGAGCCTCCACAGCTACGAAGATGTACCTGGCCTCTCGACGGAGGTGCGGCAGAAGCTAGCCAAGCACCGTCCGGCGACACTTGGCCAAGCGGCGCGCATCGATGGCATCACGCCCGCCGCATTGATGATTCTGCTGGGGCAGGTCAAGCGCCGGCGCGCGGCGTGAGTTTGATGCCGTTGCCCCACATCGACGGCCCCGAAGCCTTTCAGGCAGTCTTCGCCGTTTCACGTGAAACGGTGCAGCGGCTTGAACTGTATGCTGAATTGCTGCGGCACTGGAGTAAGACGCACGATCTGGTGGCGCCCAGCACACTGGCTGATGTCTGGCACCGGCACTTTGCCGACAGCGCCCAACTGGTCGCACTCGCCCCTGATGTACGCGACTGGGTTGATCTTGGCGCCGGGGCCGGCTTTCCAGGACTGGTGCTAGCCATCATGAGCCTGGAGCAACCCGCTGGGACGCGCCGCCGCATCACGCTCGTCGAAAGCAACCAGAAGAAGTGCGCATTCCTCGCCGAAGTCGCCCGGCGCTGTGGAGCACCTGTGGATATTCTGATGGAGAGGATTGAAAACAAGACGACTCATCATAAGGTTCGACCTTCAGATAGAGTTACGGCGCGTGCGCTCGCCCCCTTGGGCAAGCTGTTGGGATATGCGTCGCCGTTGTTCTCCCCATCGACCGTTGGCCTGTTCCTTAAAGGGCGTGGCGCGGACGCTGAGGTAGCAGCGGCACTCTCGGACTGGCGCTTCGAGCACCGGCTGATCCCAAGCTTGACCGATCCGGACGCGGCGATTGTCGAGATCAAACAACTCGGAACCTCGGAAAGGGGCTGAGCCGTGACAGCGAACGCGAGAGTCGGTCTGCCAGGCCTCAGGGTGCTGGCGATCAGCAATCAGAAGGGCGGCGTCGGCAAGACGACCACGGCCATCAATCTCGGCACGGCACTGGCGGCTGTTGGCGAGAAGGTGCTGGTGGTTGACCTTGACCCGCAAGGTAACGCGTCGACGGGCCTTGGCATTGCCCCGGATCAGCGCATGATCACCACTTATGATGTGCTCAGCTCGCGCGCCAGTCTGGCGCAGGCGGCGATCCTGACTTTGGTGCCCAATCTTTATGTCGTGCCAGCTAACAATGATCTCGTCGGGTTGGAAGCACAACTCCTGCACGAACAGAACCGCGCCTTCCGGCTGCGTGATGCACTGGCGGCGCTGTATGCCAATCAGCGTGCGCGGCCAAACGAAACGCCGTTCACCTATGTGCTGATCGACTGCCCGCCCTCGCTCAACGTGCTGACGATCAATGCCTTAGCGGCGGCGCACTCGGTATTGGTGCCCGTGCAGTGCGAGTTCTTTGCCCTCGAAGGCATTTCGCAGCTGCGCGAAACAATTGAAGGCGTTCGCGCGTCGCTCAACCCCAGCCTGGAAATCCATGGCGTCGTGCTGACTATGCACGATCCGCGCACTAAGCTATCGGCTGATGTCGCCAACGAGGTGCGGTCGTTCTTTGGCGAGAAGGTTTATGGCACCATGATCCCGCGCAATGTGCGGATCGCCGAGGCGCCGTCGCACGGCAAGCCAATCCTGCTGTACGACTTCAAGAGTCCGGGCAGCCAGGCTTATGTTCAACTCGCGACCGAGATCATCGCCCGCGAGCGGCACTTCAAGGCCGCCTGAATACTGAAGCCTTTCCCATAGTGACTGAACGCACCTGACGAGGTTTCGAATGTCCATGGCGGCACCAGTTCCGCGCAGCCGGCTCGGCCGGGGTCTTGCCTCGCTGATCGGCGAGCCTTCGTCCTACGGCCAGACACTGCCGGCCGAAGGCGAGCAGCGTATGGTCGCGATCGACCAGATCGCGCCGAGCCCGCTCAATCCGCGCCAGCAATTCAAGACCGAAGAACTTGACGAGTTGGCGATATCGATTCAGCAGCGGGGCCTGGTGCAGCCGCTGATCGTGCGGCCCAATGGTCCCGGCAAAACTGGCTATGAGATTGTCGCTGGCGAACGGCGCTGGCGGGCCTGCCAGAAAGCGGGCCTAACGCTGATTCCGGTGATTGTGCGCGACCTCCAGGACAAGGAGGTGCTTGAACTTGCCATCATCGAAAACGTGCAGCGCGCGGACCTCAACGCGATTGAGGAGGCACGTGGCTATCGCGAGCTGTCGGATCGCTATGGCTATAGCCAGGAAGACCTCTCGGGCATCATCGGCAAGAGCCGCAGTCATCTCGCCAACACCATCCGGCTGTTGAAACTGCCGGAGACGGTGCAGACCATGGTACTACATGGCCAGATCAGCGCCGGACATGCGCGCGCTCTCGTTGGCCGCGAAGACGCTGAGGCGCTGGCTATGCGCATCATGGAACGCGGCATGACGGTGCGCGATATCGAAGCCTATGTGCAGCGCCAGGAGACGGGCCCTGGGGCAGAACGCAAGCGCCGCGAGAAGGACCCGGACACCCAAGCGTTCGAGAAGGAATTGTCCGAAGCCCTCGGCCTCAAGGTGGAGGTCAAGAAGGGTAATGCCGAGACAGGAGTGCTGACGGTGCGCTACCGCAATTTCGACCAGCTCGATTATCTGCGCGCCCGGCTGCTGTCGGAGCCGAATGCGACCTGAGCAGCGGCCCATAGGGCGGGTTAGGCCTCTGGCCGTAACCCGCCCTACGGTTTTCGCCCCGCCATCGCCAAGCGCGCTATGTCAATCAGCAGGTGCTCGCACAATCCACGGCCGTCGGCGCTGGTGCGGCGTGGGTGAACGAAACAGCGCGGTCGGCGGCGGCCAGGCTCCAGGCGCGGCTCTGGACTGACCTGGCCTACGAAGCATCTCGCCATGTTCGTCTCATAGACGGGCGAGAATGGTTTGCATCTGCGTTATCTCCTTGGTCTGTGCAGCAAGGATGTCACGGCACAGAGCGATGATCTCAGCATCCGTGAACTTTGCCTGCTCGCACATGAGGATTGCTCCGGAGTGATGCGGGATCATGGAGCGTAAGAATTGGGCATCACCCACGGCAGCCTGGGTGCGCATGCCAAAAAGGCTCGCGAAAAACACAAAGGCCGCCAGCAAGACAACAATCAGATTGGCGCGCCGTGACGGATACATCGATCGCATGGAATACAGCATGATGATCGTCATCGGCGCAACCATCATCAAGGTCATGTAAACGTTGCTGATATTGAAGTAGAAATGATCCAACGTGGCGATCATCGTGTACATCACGAGATACATCACCATAAAATCTACGACTAAATCGATCGCCAGCCAATAGTAAGTGCTGGTTGTGTCATGGGGCATTGTGACATTACGCATCGCGTCTTGATCGGTAGGAAATTTCATTGCAGTATCCAGTTGCTGCGGTTGAACCCGGGTGGCCACGACTAAAACGCCTGAATGTTGCGCGAGTTCCGATTGGCGGCATGAGTTTCCGCCATGCGGATGGCCCGCGAGGCAACCACTTCCCATGGATGCTGGGCTTCGCAAGAGCTCTGCTTAGCTACGTGCGCCGCCCTGCCGTCGCCAGGCGCGCCACGTCGATCAGCAGATGCTCGCACAACCCACGATCGTCGGCGCCGGTGTGGCGCGATGCGGCGATTGCGGTGTGGGTGAGCGCTAACGCGCGGTCGGCGGCGGCCAGGCTCCAGATGCGGCATTGGGCGGATAGGGCGTCGCGTGATTTGCCGAAGGCTGGCGGCCGCAAGCCTTTGAACGCGGCGTCGGCGTTGCGGCCTTGATCGAGCGCGCCGCGCACGGCGTGTAGGCGCAACACATGCCGCTGTATAGCCAACATAACCGATTGCGGCGCTTCGCCCGAGGCAATGGCGCGGTCGCCTTGCCGGAGCGCCTCCGTCACATGGCCGGTGAACGCGGCACTGATCACGTCATCCACCACCATCTCGGCGGCGTCACCAACAATTGCCGTGACATCGGCCTCGCTGATGGTGGTGCCGGGGCCGGCGTAGATCAGCAGCTTCTGCACTTCCGCACGTGACAGAACGCGGTCGGCGCCGAGTAGTTCGAGTAGTGTGTCGCGCGCGTCCGGTGCAAGGCTGTTGCCTGTTTCGGTCAGCATCGCATCGAGCATGCCGCTCAGATCGGCGGCCTCATCGCCAGTGCAGGCAACGGCAGCGGCCTTGGCTGATGCTGCGAACAAGGCCCTAACCTTGGAATCGCACTTCAGCTCGCCGGCCTCAACAATCAGGAAGCCTTCCAGCGTCGTCTCCGGCGCGATCAGGTCGG
>JANNSA010000339.1:0-11426 GCA_031402115.1 Hyphomicrobiaceae bacterium
CGCGCCGCCACCCTCATCGCCCATGATGTAGCCGTTTGGGCGTCCGACATTCTCAAAAGCGTGCGCGATGATACCGGCCATTTTCGCCGAGATATTGCCAAACAGACCGACGCTGGCGGACTGAATTTCCGCGATGGTGAATGGCTGTGGCAGGCCAGATTGCGTCACTGCTGGCACCGGCGGCAGCGGTGGCGGGTCATAGTTTTGCTCCAGCGCCGAGTCTGCCGACCAACCGGTTGCCGGAACAGGTTTCGGAACAGATTTCGGCACGGCAACCACGACTACCTTGACTGACTTATCGGCGGCCTTGGCTGGTGCGGTTTCGGTTTGCGCCACGACCGGCACGGCAGCCTCTTTAATCAACTCCGCCATAGCAGTGCGCTTCCGCGTCATGGTTGCCAGTAGGCCGGCGACCCGCTCCCTGAGCGTATCCAAGCGCGCGCACTCAACGTCGCCGGCCGGACCGGAACTGAGTTCCTCGATCGCCGTGTATAGTTTGTAGGCTTCCTGGTCGATCGACACCAGTTCCGGACGTCGCAACAGTCCAGCGACCTTGTCCGCATATTCGGCTTCGCTCCAGCCGTTCTTCTTCTGCAAGCCGCGCAAGGACTGATCCAGCTCTTCCATGCTGGTGGCATTGAAAGTGCGCAGCTTCGAGCCCGCGACGTCGACTTCCGCCGCTAACTGATCGCTGGTGCAGGCGGCGGCTATCGCACTGTCACATGCGATGAACGGCATCAGGCCCGCAATAGCCGCCAAAACGATTCGGACGCGTGCCATGGTCAGCTCTCCTTAGGCTTGCGCCGCCCGGCCGGGTTGTGGCGCGCCAGCCGAGACTTAGGCGATCCGCTTCACAACTGCTAGAGGCGGCCGCTTGCGTACGCATTCTGTGCAAATAGGCTAATCGTGCCCCGCACGGTGCAATCGACCCGGTTGAAGTGAGGTGTGGGCGCCAGTAGGGTCAAGCCAACACCGATCGGCAAACCTACCTTACTGTTCTGCTGCGCGGCACCAGAACGAAAGATGGACCATGCAACAGACGCGCCGCCGCAGAGGGAACGACACTTGCAGTATGTGAGCACGCGCGGCGAGTCGCCGGTTGTGGGATTTGAGGATGCGTTGCTGGCCGGCCTGGCGCGCGATGGCGGCCTTTACGTGCCAGCGCAATGGCCACGGCTGACGACGCCTTTGAGCGCTATCGCCCGCATGCCCTATGCCGAGGCGGCGCTGACCGTCCTAAAGCCCTTCGTCGGTAGCGAAATCCCGGATGCCGAACTGCGCGTTCTACTCGACCAAGCCTATGCCACGTTCTCCCACGATGCCGTTGCGCCCCTGGTGCAGCTTGGACCTGACCAGTGGCTGATGGAACTGTTCCACGGACCCACGCTCGCTTTCAAAGACGTGGCAATGCAGGTGCTTGGCCGCCTCATGGACCGCACGCTGACCAAACGCGGCCAGCGTGCAACGGTGATCGGCGCCACCTCAGGCGACACCGGCAGTGCCGCCATCGAAGCGTTCCGAGGGCGTGACGCCATCGACATCTTCATCCTGCATCCGCATGGCCGCACCAGCGCCATCCAGCGCAAGCAGATGACCACCGCTGTGGAAGCCAACGTGCACAACATCGCGGTAGCAGGCAGCTTTGATGATTGCCAGGCGATCGTGAAGGGACTGTTTTCCGACCTCGCCTTCCGCGATCGCTTGCAGCTGGCGGGCGTCAACTCCATTAACTGGGCGCGCATCGTGGCGCAGGTGGTTTACTACGTGACCGCGACGGCGAGCCTGTCAGGCGATAGTGGTCGGCCGATTTCGTTCGCGGTACCGACCGGCAACTTTGGCGACATCTTTGCTGGTTGGGTAGCGCGGACCATGGGGGCGCCAATCGGCAAGCTGGTGATTGCAACCAATGAGAATGATATTCTAGCCCGCACGGTGCAGACCGGCCGCTACGAGCCAAGAGAGGTCATTGTCACACAGAGCCCGAGCATGGACATCCAGGTCTCCAGCAATTTCGAACGCTTGCTGTTCGAACTCGGTGGCCGCGACCCGGTGCGCGTGCGCGGCCATATGGCGGCCCTCAAGCAAGGGAGCACGTTTGCATTGAACGATACCGAGCGCCGGGAGATGCAGCAGGTGTTTTGCGCCGAACGCGTCGATGAAGCCGCAACCACCGCCATGATGCGTAGTGCCTTCAAAAGAACAGGCATGATCCTAGACCCGCATACCGCCGTGGGCGTTGCGGCGGCGGAACGGGTTAGCCGCAATGTCGCCGGTCCAATTGTTACGCTGGCGACGGCGCACCCGGCGAAGTTCCCTGAGGCAGTGGAACGTGCCGCCGGACTTGCGCCGGCTGTTCCCGATAGTCTGAAATGGCAATTGTCTGCGCCCGAGCGCTACACCGTCCTTCCCAATGACAGCACTGCGATCGCCCGGCATATAGAACAGCTCGCCCAATTGGGTGCTGGCGCGGCATGAGTAATAAGCGCGCCGGCTTCGCCAACAGCCTTGATAAAAGTGTCGAGATGAGCCGCCTAAACAATGGCTTGACCATTGCCACCGTGCGCATGCCGCATGTCGAGACGGCTTCGCTAGGGCTGTGGATCGGCCAAGGTTCACGCGACGAAAGCGCAGCCGAACATGGCATCGCGCACTTTCTCGAGCACATGGTGTTCAAAGGCACCGGATCGCGCACCGCCCGCCAACACGCCGAGGAGATCGAGGCGGTTGGTGGCGAGATCAACGCCGCCACGGGTGTTGAATCGACGGGCTACTTCGCGCGCGTGATGGGCGCCGATTGTGACCTGGCGATTGATCTGATCGCCGACATGCTGCTGGACCCGCTGATCACCGAGGCCGATGTTGAGCGCGAGCGCGCCGTTATCCTTCAGGAAATGGCCGCTGACGGCGACGAGCCGGAAGATCTGGCCCATGATGCGCTGCAGGCAACGGCGTTTCCAGGCCAGGCGCTCGGCCGCCCCATCATCGGCACGCGCGCCAGTGTCAGTGGCATCATGCAAGATGGCTTGCGGCGGCATTTGCAGCGCGTGTTGTGCGCACCACGCATGGTGTTAACGGCTGCCGGAGCCATCGATCACACGCGATTGCTCGCCCGGGCCACAACCCATTTCAGCGGCATCGCCGCCGCCTCACCACCGATCCGGCCTAAATCACGTTACGCCGGTGGACGGCGCATCCTGGCGCAGGACTTTGAGCAATCGCACTTGCTGTTCGGCTTCCCAGCGCCCGGCCGCCACGACCCCGGCGCCAACGCAGTTTCGGTGCTGGCAAATATCCTTGGCGGCGGCGCGTCGTCGCGACTGTTCCAGTCCGTGCGCGAGGAGCGGGGTCTTTGCTACGCCGTCGATGCGTTCTTCGACCCATACAGCGACACGGGGCTGTTCGGGCTCTATGCCGCCACGCGGGCAGAGGCAGTTCCAGAAGTTGTCAGTGCCATTGTCAGTGAGTTGCAAATGGTGCTCGATGCTCCCGTGACACCTGGGGAGCTGTCGCGCGGCCGGGCGCAAGGCCGGATGGGCCTGGCCAGCATGCTGGAAAGCACCGGCGCTTTGGCCGAGCACCTAGCGCATGAAATCCTTGAATTTGGCCGCGTCCGTCCACCCGCTGAACTGATCGCGAGAATTGATGCTGTTGATGCTGCCGCCGTGCGCACCGCCGCTGATCGCGTGCTGACCACGGCGCCACCAACTTTGGTTGAGGTTGGATCGGAGGCCGGCGCCCCGCATTTCCACCATCTGGAGGCTTGGCACCGTGACACCGTAGCAGGCGAGCCGATCCGAGGTGATCCAGCATGGCGTTCCTGAGGGCGGTCGCCGGCGCGGACAGCGGTCCGGTTCTGCATGGTGACGGGCTGATGCTGCGGATGCCGCATACGGGCGATTACCCGGCCTGGGCGGAACTGCGCGCTCGCAGCCGTGAATTTCTGGTGCCGTGGGAGCCAACTTGGACCGATGACGAGTTGACGCGCGCCGCCTTCAAGCGGCGGCTGAAGCACTATCAGCGCGATTTCCGCGACGAGACTGGCTACGCCTTTTTCATTCACCGCCAGCATGATCAGGCACTGATTGGTGGCGTATCGCTCAGCAACATCCGGCGCGGCGTCACGCAGTCGGTGACGCTGGGATATTGGATGGGCCGCCCGTTCGCGGGTCGCGGCTGGATGACTGAAGCCGTCAGTGCGGTAGCACCCTTCGTCCTCAACAGTTTGCGACTGCACCGCCTCGAAGCGGCCTGTATTCCCAGCAACACAGCATCCATTCGGGTGTTGGAAAAGTGTGGATTTACCCGTGAGGGGTTTGCGCGGAGCTACCTGAAGATCAACGGAGTCTGGCAAGACCATTATCTTTACGCATTGATCGCGGATGATTTGCCCTGATCGAGCTGATGTGCCTGGGAACTGATCCCCGGGCGGCGGTTCGTAACGGTGCAGGGTGGGCACGGGTTGAAGACGAACTGGGGCAGGACGAGGGACAAAGGCATCGCAGCGCGGTGGCTGGCCTTGCTTTGCTTGGCCGGCCTGTGGTTCGTCGCCATGACCGGACCAATGCCGGCGCCGGCGCAGGCGCTTGAGGCAATCGCCATCGGCGCCGCTGGCGACCGGGTTGAGCTTAGCCGGCAAAGCGAGAGCTATGAGGGCCGTGGCAGTCAGCTGCAGCTCGATACCGCGCCAGGTGCCGATGGTATCGCCGGCCGCATGAGCGTGCAGGCACAAACCGGCGGCACAAACCCCAATTGGGTAGTATTCGCGCTGCGCAATGCCACCGACAGGCAAGTCGAGCGCTGGCTGGTGGCCGAGCGCTACACCTTGATCGGCTCCGGTGTGCTGGCGCCTGACCTTGATGCGGCGCGGTTGGTGCATGTCACGCCGTCGCTGGGCTTTGTCCCGGAGCGCATTCCGAATGACCGCGCCGACGCTTTCCGCATCACGCTGGATCCGGGTCAAACAGTCACGTTCGTTGCCGAACTCGCGTCTGTATCGGGGGATCGCTTTCCGCAGTTTCAGCTCTGGAAGCCGGCAGTTTACGAAAAGCGATTGCGTGACCGGACGTTGTTCAACGGCATCATGCTCGGCTTCACGGGACTACTGGCTGTCTTCATGACGGCAATCTTCGGTGCCAACCACAAGCTGATCTTTCCGTCGATGGCGCTCGTGGCCTGGAGCGTCTTGGCCTACCTGTGCGTCGATTTCGGCTTCTGGCACAAGATCTTCCAACTGCCCGCCGAGGATAATGGCCTCTACCGGGCGACCGCCGAGGCTGCCATGGCCGGCAGCTTCGTGTTGTTCCTCTATGCGTTTTTGCGCATCGGCCAATGGCACACGTGGCTACGCCTACTGTTTGTCGTCTGGATCGCCGCGCAAATGCTGCTGGTCGCTGGCGCCGTGATTGATCCCCGGTTCGCCGCTACCCTCGCACGCTTGTCGTTTGTGGTGACCGGCGGCATCGGCGCATTGTTCATTTTGTACTTGGCACTGCGCGGCCAGGATCGCGCCGTGGCTCTGGCACCGAGTTGGTTGCTGTTCCTCGTCTGGGTGTTTGCGTCGGGCCTCGCCGTCAGTGGCAGACTGACAGGCGACGCGGTCGTCCTGGGGCTGATCAGCGGGCTAGTCGCGATCCTCGGACTGATGAGCTACTCGGTCACCCAATTCGCTTTCCGGTCATTTGAGCCATTGCACGCACTGCCGCAGAACGCCTTGCAAACCCGCTCCCTGGCCATTGATGCCGCCAGCTCAGCCGTGTGGGAATGGAACGCCCGCAAGGACGAAATTCACGTCAGCGGCTTGCTGGAAGATGTGCTCGGCCTGACATCGGGCGAAGCATCGGGCCGTGTCGATGAGTGGATGAAGCACGTTCATGCGGTTGACCGCGAGCGCCTGCGGCTGTCGCTGCTGTCAATCCAGGAGCGCAACGGCGGCATCCTGCAAACCCAATTCCGCATGCGTCGCAGCGATGGTACCTACCGCTGGTTCGAGCTGAAGGCATCCAGCGTGCCGCAAGCCGAACAGCGCTCGCTGATGTGCGTCGGCCTGTTGCGCGACATCACGCACGTCAAGCGCTCGCATGAGCGCTTAGTGCACAACGCCGTGATCGACAGCCTGACCGGCTTGCCGAACCGCGAGTTATTCCTCGATCGCGTTGGCATGGCCTTACGCCGCGCCGAGGACGAAACGGAACGCCGCCTGACGCCGACCGTGTTGTTCATCGGCCTCGACCGCTTCAAGTCCGTCAACAGCACCTTTGGTCTGATTGTTGGTGACAGCATGCTGCTGACGGCAGCCAAGCGCCTGTCGCGACATATCGCCGTGCAGGATTCGCTGGGCCGGATCGGTGGCGATCAGTTCGCGATCCTGTTGGCCGCAGATGTCGATCCGCAGGATGTGGCATTGTTGGCCGAACGTGTGCGCCGCTCCTTGCGCAGTCCGATGAAGATTGCCGGCAAGGACATCGTGCTGACGGGCAGCATTGGCATCGCCGCCTACGATGCCACACAGAAGACGCCGGGCGAACTGCTGCACGAAGCAGAACTGGCGATGTACCGCGCCAAGCGGGCGGGGCCTGACCGGATCGAGATCTTCAAGCCGTCATCGCGCGGCGAGGCCAATGATCAGGCTCTCAGCGAGGCTGATCTCAAACGGGCGATCGAGCGCAAACAATTCCTCGTGCTCTACCAACCCGTTCTCAGGCTGGCGAACGAGGAGCTTGCCGGGTTTGAGGCTGTGATCCGGCTGGAACATCCCAAGCTGGGCATTATCACCCCTGAAGATTTTCTGCCGGTCGCTGAAGCTGCAGGGCTTGGCCAGCAACTAGCCCTGCATCTGGCTGGGCGCGTGATCAAGGATTTGGCGCAATGGCACAAAATCTCGCAACGCGCCGATGAGCCGCTCTTCGCGACCGTAAGTCTGGCGCGCCAATCCTTGTTATCGCCAGATTTCGTACAGGAAATCAAAGCACTGCTCAACCGTGAGCACCTCGCCCGCAATACCCTGCGGCTGCGTATTGACGAAGCGGCGCTGATCGAAAACGCAGAACGCACCGTGGAAATGGTCGACTGGCTGAAAACCGCTGGCGCTGGTGTCACGATCGAACGGTTCGGTACTGGCTTTTCGTCGTTGGGCCACCTCGCCCGGCTGCAGGCGGACTCCTACCAGCTTGATCATTCGCTGCTGCATGAGGCTATCGCCGACCCGCAAGCCGCCAGCCTGGTTCGCGCCGTCGTGGCGCTGGCCCGCGAATTGGCACGCACAGTGACTGCGGAAGGAATCGAGACGCCAGAGGATGTGGCCTTCCTGCGGGCAATCGGGTGTCAGTTCGGCCAAGGCGCCTACATCGGCGACCCAATCGCCGATCGCGACGTGCTGGAGGTATTGGAAACGATCCGCCAATCTGACCGCCGCGGCGAGCGGCGCGGACTGTTTGGCGCTCGCCGCTCAAGCTCAGCGGGCGAAGCGATCAGCACCGCAGTAGCAACCGCCGATGTGCCACGCACCAAGCGGCCACGGCCTGAACCAGCGGCATCAGTCCCGGTTGCAGCCGGTGGCGGGGAAGCGCTGCCCGACATGCGAGCAAACGATCCCGTCGGCAGAACCTCGGGTGGACGTGCGCGACGCAGCGATGCACCGGAAGTGATGCCGATGGATACCGAATGGCAATCCGAGTACCGATCAAGTCATGATCCAAACCGTGCGGCACCGGCAAGCACCAGCCGTCAGAACCGCCCGTCACCAGCCGTTGACCCGCGCGGCGGCGGAACTGTGACACGCGATCGCTTGGATGACGCGGTGCTTGATGCTGGTGTACCCCGGTCACAAATCCGCCGGGCCCTGCCCGATGACCAGATGCCGCCGCTCGCCGCCGCGCCGACCAATAACGGTACGCCCCGAACGCGAGCTGTGCGCGCGCCGGTCCCGACATCAGAGCCTGCACCGGCCACCGAGCGGGAGACCGACATTGCTGCCGGAACCGCCGCACCAGTGGCGATGCCGGTGCGCAGCCGGGTAATTCGGCCAGTCATCACGCCAAGGCTGGAACCCGTACCGGTGAGCCCGCTGCCGGCGCCAGTAGACGCAGTGCCGCTCACAACCAACGGCCGCAGCTCCGAAGGACTGGCCCGCTTGTCACGTGGCCGGCTGGCCGAACCAGGCAATGCCACCACATCGCCAACCGCGCTTTACGCGCCGGTTTCCACGCCCTCTGATGCAACCATCACCGACGCTGCGTTGTTCAAGCCAACGACCACCGCCCACGGCCCAGCGCCGGTGACCAGTGCCAGACCGTCGCCGCCATTGGCAGCGCTGAACTTGCCACCACTCTCACAGGCGTTTGAACCACCAGCCCCGACTGCCGAGGAACTGCTTGCCAGCATCGCTTCCATGAATGCCCGCGTGCGTGGCGAATAGCGGCATGATCGGCTACCAACCCTTGTCCACGGGCAACCCGCTGCCATGAACCAGTTTCCGCGCCTGTACTTTATCCGCCATGGCGAGACGGATTGGAACCGCGAGGGCCGACTGCAGGGCCAGATGGATATCCCGCTGAACGACACCGGGCGCGGTCAGGCGCGGCGCAATGGCGATTTTTTGGCCGAGTTGCTGGCAACGGCTGGCAGCCTCGACTTTATTGCCAGCCCGATGCTGCGCACCCGCCAGACCATGGAGATCGTGCGCGCGGCATGCGGGCTGCCGGTTGCTGACTTCGCCCAGGAGGAGCGGCTGAAGGAGATCAAGTTCGGCCACTGGGAAGGCAGGCGATGGGACGACCTGAAGCGCACTGAGCGTGACGCCATCAAGGCGCGCAAGGCTGATCGCTTCAACTTCGTCGCGCCCGACGGCGAGAGCTACGCCATGTTGAATGCGCGGGTACTCGACTGGCTGGATGGCGTCGCCCGGCCAACTGTTGTTGTCTCGCATGGTGGCATAATGCGCTGCCTTCAAGGCCTTGCACTCGGTACGGAGCCCGCCAAAATCACGCAATTACCGACGCCGCAGGACCGCATCATGCTACTCGAGCCGGGCGAAGTCAGCTGGTTGTAGTTCTCTTGACACACCTCCCGTGCAGCGAGGTTTTTCGTCGCGCGCGGCTGCCAGGGCCGCGAAACGGCATAGCCGCCGATCACAAAATTCTTGGCTTTGTGTTTGTTAAGGAGCGCGATTAGGCCTGTGAAGTCTGCGAACATGAAGGCCATTCAAGCTATGAGCGGCAGCTGCCATTTCAGCGACGGTGGTCATAGCTACCTGTGAGGGTTGTGTTGACCAATCCGCATACTCGGGAGCTTTGACATCGTCGAAATTGGAGAATGCTCTGACGTCCCCCCACCAGCGGCGGCCATGCGCGGCGCGAGCACGAAACTCCTTAAAGTTGGTGTTTACCGGTTCACCTTTCACACGTTGTCCCTTACTGAAATCGTGTTGCGCTCGATTGCCATGCGTCGCGCTTTTATCCAGGCACAACGGGACGAAACGCGCGACTTCACCCGGCCGTGTAGCCGCCGTCAGCGTAAAGGATGTGCCCGGTGTAGAAGTCGGACGCTGCGGAAACCAAGAACAGCAGCGGACCGGCGAGGTCGGAGGGCTCGCCCAAGCGGCCCTTGGGCACGCGGGCCAGGAATCCCTGGCGTACGGTCTTGGCGCGATCGTCGTCGCCAAACATCCACTCCGTCAGCGGCGAGCGGAACACGGTTGGTGCGATCGCGTTGACGGTGATGCCCAAGGGTCCGAGCTCGCAACCAAGCGCTTTAGTCATGCCGTCGACCGCTGCCTTGGATGCGCAATAGGCCGTGTAGCCAGCTGGATGCCCGAGCAAGCCGCGCGCCGAAGAAACCAGCACGATTTTGCCACCGGGCGTGCCTGCAGCGCCCTGAGCTTGCATCTGCGCGGTGACGGCGCGGGCCATCAGCCAGCTCTGCGTGACATTGGCATCCATGACATCCAGGAAACGCGCGGGGCTCATCTCAGTGATCTTGGCGACGTCATTCTTGCCTGACGCCACCACCAGAATATCAACCCGTCCGAACCGCGCCACCGTGCGCGCCACGATATCGGCACATGCCGCTTCACTGTCTGGACGGGCGTTGATCTGCTCAATTTCGGCGCCGTGCTGCAGACAGGTCGCCGCCGTCTTGGCCAGTGCATCGGCTGAACCCGCAACCAGTGCCAGCCGAGCGCCGGCGCCCGCCAATACCTCGGCGGCGAGCGCACCGAAAGCGCCGGACGCGCCGGTGACGATTGCAACCTTGCCGGTGATATCGAACATCGCGTGTGGATTGTGCATAGCGATCCCCCCTCGGCCTCGACCAGACTATGCAGTCCGTGCCATGACGGCGCGGGGAATGGCAACTCGCGCGTGATCGACAGGGTCAGCGAGAGCCGATTTTAAGGGACGTCTATCGTGGATGGTGCCGCGCAAGCAAAGCACGCCGCTCGGCTGCTGCCCAAGATCGTCACGACCTTTGCTGAGGGTTATAGCCTCGGCCGGTTGCGCGCCGATGCCTTGGCTGGCCTGACGGTCGCTATCGTCGCGTTGCCACTTTCGATGGCGATCGCGATCGGCTCTGGCGCAACACCGGCACAAGGACTGATCACATCGGTGATCGGCGGATTCCTGGTTTCAGTGCTCGGCGGCAGCCGGTACCAGGTCGGTGGACCAGCCGCAGCGTTCGTTGTGATTGTTGCCGATATCACGGCGCAGCACGGTCAGTCCGGCTTGTGGCTGGCGATGCTGATTGCCGGAATGGCGTTGATCGGCGGCGGCTTCCTGCGCCTCGGCACCTGGATCAAGTATGTGCCGGGGCCCGTAATCCTCGGCTTCACCAGTGGTATCGGCGCGCTGATTTTTATTGGCCAGATCAAGGATTTCCTGGGGCACACGACAACCATGCCGGCTGATGCGCTCGGACGGATGGTCACGTCCGTACTGCATCTCGCCGAAACCAACTGGGCGGCCGTGGTGACAGGTGCCGTGACGCTGGCCCTGATACTGGGCTTCAAAGCTTGGCGTCCACAGTGGCCGGGCTTGCTGATCGCCGCAATTGCCGGGTCGGCGCTGGTGGCGTTAGCCGGAATGCCGGTGGCGACAATCGGCAGCCGCTTTGGCGGCGTGCCGGCCAGCATTCCGCTGCCAGGATTGCCTACGTTCAGTGCTGCACAGTTCATGGCGGTGCTGCCGAGCGCCGGCACGCTGGCGCTTCTCATCGCAGTTGAATCGTTGCTATCGGCGGTCGCCGGCGACAGTATTGCCACAGCCCGCAACAAGACCCGGTCGCGGCATCGTTCCAATATGGAAGTCATCGCACAGGGCGTTGCCAATCTGGGCTCGGCGCTGTTCGGCGGCCTGCCAGTCACGGGCGTCATCGTGCGCACGGGCACCAACATCGACGCCGGTGCCACCAGCCCGGTGGCTGGCATTATTCACGCG
>JANNSA010000340.1:0-3119 GCA_031402115.1 Hyphomicrobiaceae bacterium
ACCGCGAGCGCAGCGGGGTTTTCTTGCGCCATGAAGTTGATAACGTCTGATCGGCCCAGCGTTGCATCGTGATAAAGGTCAATTAAATGGCCGGGCACCGTCCGCGTCAGCTGCGCAAAAGCTGCCAGATGATCGAGCGTCGCGGCCAATTCGGACGCGCCTCGGAACCCATGCCGCATCATGCCGTTTGCCCAGTCTGGATTAGCCGCACGAGCACGAACCACGCGGGCAATTTCTTCGGTCAATGTTCGTGCAGACGGCGAATCAGGACGCGTTGCGTCAATGTGATAGAGGGCCGGAGCGGTGCCCCCCAGCCGCGCGACGGCAGCTGCAAACCCGCCCTCGTGTGAGGCATAATCAGACGATAGCAATAGATCGGTTTCTGCCAGATCTTGAACATGGGCGAGGCCGTCGGCTGCCAGCACGCGCGCTTCAAGGGCCGCACGATTGCAGTGGGCAGCGCCTGCCGCATCAACGGTCCATTCCGATCCGGCAAGCCAGGCTTCGCCCATCGCCAGGCGCCCATCACTCGTCAAGTCGTCGAGTGTCGCCTCCATAGCGAGACCATAATGTCCGGGGCGGGGGCCGAATACGCGGGGCAACCGCGACGCATAAGGCGCCTCAGCGTCCGCGCCATCGTACGAAGCCAACGCTGCAGCACCTGCCTCGAACAGCTGGGCAAGTCCGGGGAACACGTCGCGGAACAACCCAGACACGCGCAGGGTCACATCAATCCGCGGGCGGCCCAAGTCGGCAAGTGACAGAATGGTAAAACCGGACACGCGATCCGACGCCGCATCCCATCTTGGTGAGAGGCCGGCCAGATGAAGCGCCATGGAGAACTCTTCGCCAGCGGTGCGCATGGTTGCCGAGCCCCACAGATCAACGACCAGTGCGCGCGGCCAGTCACCATGATCTTGCAGGAAACGCCGCACCAACTCTTCGGCGAGCTTCACACCTTGCGCGTGTGCATTGCGGGTGGGGACTGCGCGGGGATCGACGGAATAGAGGTTGCGACCGGTCGGCCGAACGTCGGAGCGGCCACGCCAAGGTGAGCCGGCAGGTCCTGATAGAACGCGCAGTCCGCCCAGAGCTGTGAGCAGGCCCTCGCGTTCGCCTTCGCCTTGGCCATAGATATGGAGACCGTCGCCGAATTGGCTTGCTTTGATATCACACACAAACCGGTCAATCCGGATCATCGCCTCGATCGCGTTCGCCTCGGCTGGCAGTCCCAGATCCTGCTCCACTCCGCAGGCTTGTGCCTCGGACCGTATGAGACCAATCAATCGGGTGCGGCGGGCCGGATCGAGGCCGTCGGCGACCGAATACTCATCGAGCAATGCTTCCAGGGTTTGCAATCCCTGCGGCACGGCACTCGCGATCTGCGGTGGCGGTTCATGCCCAAGCGTCACCGCTCCTATCCGCCGTTTGGCTTGCGCTGCCTCGCCTGGATCGTTGACGATAAAAGGATAGATCACCGGCATTGCGCCCGTCAGCGCTGTCGGCCAGCACTCTTGCGAGAGAGCCACCGATTTACCCGGCAGCCATTCCAGTGTTCCGTGCGCGCCTACATGGACAAGCGCATCGATCTTCTGATCCTGAAGCCAGAGATAAAAAGCGACGTAGCCATGCCTCGGCGTCCGGGCAAGGTCGTGATAGTCCCCCTCCCGTTGGGTGACGGTGCCGCGTTCAGGCTGCAGCGCTACAAGCGCCGTGCCGCGCCAGACCGCTGAAAAATGTAAAGCACCATCCCGATACGCAACATCGGCTTCAGGCGCCCCCCATGCGGCGTCCAAAGTGTCCTTCAAGGACTGCGGAATCCGTTCCAAAGCAGCACGGTAGTCGCAGACCGGCCAACTCAGCGTTTCGCTCGCCAGCGCAGTTGCCAGCGGCGCACCAGCATCGACGGCATATCCGTACGCAGAAAGGTCGCTGAGAATAGCCTCGGTCGAAGCCAGTGCATCCAGGCCGACCGCATGGGCCATCTGATCGGCACGGCCGGGATAGGTTGACAAAACAATGGCCAAGCGACGTTGCGCGGACGGAATCGCAGCCAACCTGATCCATGCCGCGATTTTCTCGACCGCGCCTTGCACTTGAGGCGCGCTGGCGCGATGGACGAAGCGCGAAAACTGCAGATCTGGGTCGCGCAGGCCAGGAGCCTTGAAACTGACGACCCCCGCAAATAGCCGACCGTCTACCTCGGGAAGCACCACGTGCATGGCAAGGTCTGCTGCCGAAAGTCCCCGATCAGAGGCGAACCAGTCTCGCTTGCGGGCGGTTGACAACGCCACTTGAAACACGGGACAGCCAGGTGCGTCGAGTGGTGAGCCGCCATCTTCGCCGCGCGCCGAGAACGCCGTGGCATTGACGACGGCGACCGGCGCAATCTGTTGCAACGCGTCGCGCATCCAGGCTGCTGCCCCATTGGCCTTGAGGGAGGGGACAAACAGTCCGACCGCGCTGAGCCCGCGCGCTCGAATTGTCTCGATCAACGCGTCTACCGGATCGAGGTCAGCCGCCACCAGATAGGAGCGGTAGAATATGACGGCGATCACTGGCGCAGTGAACTGGGAAGGTGCGGCGACCGCTCCGAGCGCAGGATCATACCAACCCCACGTGGGCACTTCGACAGCCCCTGCGACGCGCTGGACGTCAAGGCCAGCTGCGATTGCCAATTCAGCAAGGGCTGCCTGGGCAGCGCACGCCCCCCCTGCGTCGCAAAACTCTGCGAGTTTTCGCAGCGTTGCAACCGGTAGCGTTGAAAACGTGTCCAGCCGCGCGTCGCGGCGTCCATCGGCGGGCAGGACGGCCAGCGCAATCCCCTTTACGCGGGCCAGCGCCGCCACTTGCGCCAATCCATACGACCAATAGCTCTCGCCACCGATCAACCGGATGAGAATGCCTTTGGCAGCCCCCAACGTCTGCTCAATATACATGTCGACCGACATGGGATGGGCGAGCGCGATGAGATTGGCCAATCGCACCGGTGGCAGTGCATTTCATCAGCGCGGCCATGCGGATCGCGTTGCGGCTGTAGTCGCTGAAGGTGAGGAAGGTGCCACCGTAGGGGATCAACCCGCCGTGCAGCGCCACGCCGTTCATGATGGCCGCCATGC
>JANNSA010000341.1:0-5560 GCA_031402115.1 Hyphomicrobiaceae bacterium
CGACGATCACGACATGGGAGTCACGCATATCATCCGCGGCGACGATCACCTGACGAATGCCGCGCGGCAGTCGCAGATCTACAAAGGCATGGGCTGGGACATTCCCAGCTTCTCGCACGTGGCGCTGATCCACGGCGCTGACGGCGCCAAATTGTCAAAGCGGCACGGTGCGCTCGGCGTTGATGCTTACCGGGCCATGGGCTATACGCCGGCCGCCTTGCGTAATTATCTGGTGCGGCTCGGCTGGTAGCATGGCGACGACGAGTTCTTCTCGACCGCCGCGATGTTGAAGCACTTTGACCTGCCGCAGATCGGCCGCTCGCCGTCGCGCTTTGACTTTCTGAAGCTGGAGAACCTGAACGGGCACTACATGCGCGAGGCCAAGGACAATGATCTTGTGGTTGGTGTTCAAGCAATGCTGGCGTCAACGCCGGAGGGCGTTGCAGAGGCCAAGGCGCTCTCCGCCGATGACTGGCAACGCTTTGCAACAGCGATGCCTGGCCTGAAGGAGCGCGCCAAGACATTGCGGCAGCTGTTTGAGGCGGGGGCCTATCTTTTTGCTGGCCGGCCGATCGTGCCTGATGCGGCCGCCGCCAAGCTGCTCAACGACGAGGGTAGGGCGGTGCTCAGCGGCTTGCTGCCGGTGTTGAACAAAGCAGCGGCATGGACCGCAGCCAGCCTCGAAGTGGACGTCAAGGCGCATGCTGAAGCGACCGGCTTGAAGCTTGGCAAGGTAGCGCAGCCCTTGCGCGCGGCGCTGACTGGCCGCACCACCAGCCCCGGCATCTATGACGTGCTGGCGGTGCTTGGGCGTGAGGAATCGCTAGCCCGGATTGGCGACGCAGCGGTATAAGTCCGCCGCAATGGTCCCGCCCGACCCTTTCCTCTGAGCCTTAGGCACCGTAGGTATAGGTTCGCCATTTGTTAACCCGGCTTCGCTATGCAGGACGCAACGACTATGCAGTACGCCACAATCTTCGCAGTGCTCCTGGTGGCTGGCGTACTGGTGGCCGGCTTGTTGAATATGGGACGCGGCGGCAGCGCCAACATGAGCCAGCAACTGATGCGTTGGCGCGTTGGACTGCAGTTCGTCGCGATCATCGTTATCATGACGGTGCTCTACGCCACGCGGTAGTAAGTGCGCATCGCTGCAACGGCTGCCTTGCTTTGGTCGTCATGCCGCGCGTCGGCGGCTTTGGTTAGTGTAGCGAATCGGCGTAATCTTCGAGTCGGACTGAGCGTAGTGCGTCAAGTTGGTCGGTCGTGGGCGGGAACCCATCGTGATCAGTGCACGCACCGTGGCAGCGCAACTCGCTTTGCTCGTGTTGGTGGCGACGGCCAACCCGGCTGTTGCCAACGATATTGGCATCGCCGCGAGCAATGAGCTGCGGCTCGGCTATCTGCAGCAGAACGTCGAAGGCACGGGCACCGAATTCGGTAATGATATCAACATTGAATACCTGGTTGCGTCGCCGTTCTTTGCGGCCGACCATGGCGCCTGGGCAGCGCTGTTGGCACCGCGCCCGCATGTCGGTGCGACCATCAATCTGGATGGCTCAACCAACCGCGTTTATGCCGGCCTGACTTGGGATTTTCCCCTCGGCCGTAACTTCTTTGGCGAGATTGCGTTGGGCGGCACCGTGCATGATGGTCCGCTAGTCGATGACAAGCTCGACTCGTTCGGTTGCCGCGCAAACTTCCGCGAAGCGTTGTCACTGGGCTACCATATCAGCGACCGGGTTTCGCTGATGGTGATCGTTGATCACATGTCCAACGCCAAACTGTGCGAGCGCAATCGTGGCTTGACCAGTGCCGGTGTGCGGTTAGGTTATGCGCTCAACTGAACCAGTCAGTGATCCCCGTCTAGACCTGCGGCGTGATCACGCCGGGTAGAGACCATGGTTATCCTCAACAAGATTTATACCAGAACTGGCGACGCGGGCCAGACGGCGCTCGGCTCTGGCGAACGTGTCGCCAAACATGCGCGGCGGGTTGCCGCTTATGGCACCGTCGATGAAACCAACGCCGCGATTGGAATTGTGCTGGTGCACCTTGCTGCGGATACCAGCCTGCGCGCCATGCTGGTGCGGATCCAGAACGATCTGTTCGATCTCGGCGCTGATTTGTGTGTGCCGGAGCGCACGGGTTCCGATCAGCCCGCCCGTGAGCGCTTAACAGTCACTGACGCACAAGTGCTGCGGCTGGAGCGGGAGATTGACGAGCTCAATGCCGCACACGCGCCGTTGCGGTCGTTCATCTTGCCGGGCGGCACCGCCGCCGCCGCACATCTGCACTTGGCGCGGACCATCTGCCGGCGCGCCGAGCGCCTCGTGACGGAGTTGGCGGCTGATCCTCTTGAGCCGGTGTCTGGTCCCGTGCTGCGCTATCTGAACCGGCTTTCAGACTTCCTGTTTGTCGCCAGCCGCACCGCCAACGACAATGGCGCGGCCGACGTGCTATGGGTGCCCGGCAAAAACCGCTGACGACCTACTCCAAGATGAGGCCGCGTAACCCACCGTGTTCGTCCCGATCCACGACACCAATCCGCTACGGCGCATCCAATTCCAGTATGTCAACCTCGCCATCATCGCCATCAACGTGGCGATCTTTGCGTTCGCGCTGGTCGCCAATGGCTATCCTGTCAATGAGTGCGCCGAGTTTGCGTTTGCCAAGACCTTCGGGGTCATTCCGATGGAATTGCAAGGCACTCAGGTCTCATTGCAAGGCTGCGTGCAGACGCAGAGCCTGACCAGTATCGTGTGGGAACCGGCAACGCTGGTGAGCTATATGTTCCTGCACGGCGGTTTCCTGCATCTGTTTGGCAACATGCTGTTCCTGTGGGTGTTCGGCGACAATGTCGAAGACGCCCTGGGCCACGTCCGCTATGTGATCTTTTACCTGCTTTGCGGCATTGCTGGCGCGCTGGCACATCTCCTGGTGACCAGCGAACCAACCGCGCCGTTAATCGGTGCGAGCGGTGCCATTTCGGGCGTTGTCGTCGCTTATCTCTTGCTGCACCCGCGCGTGCATTTATGGGTGCTGGTGCTCAAGGTCATTCCGCTGCAGGTGCCGGCCTTCGTCGCGCTCGGACTATGGATCGCCATGAACGTGGCGTTCGCTTTCTTCCCGGGCTTTGACCCGACGGTCGCCTGGGGTGCCCATGTCGGCGGCATGATTGCCGGCGCCCTATTGATCCTGGTGATGCGCCCGGCCGGCGTGCCACTGTTTTCCGCGCCACCTCGTGCCTAGGTCTGCGTCGCCTCAGAACCTCTCCCGCAGTGCAGCGAACATGCGTCCCATTGACAGCTAATAAGCCCACCCCTACGTTGCTTAAAGCCATTTCGCGACTGCGAGATGACGGTTGGCGGACAGGGGTTAGGCTGGTCGGCTGACAAAGCCCTGGCAGGGCCAAGAAGCTGCCGAGAACCAAAGTACAACAGAGGCGAGCGTGACAGGACCAATGCGGTCGTCGCGCGCGCCTTGGCGATTAAGTCGCGGAGCGATCGATCGATGAAAGTCCTGGTGCCGGTCAAGCGCGTCGTTGACTACAACGTCAAGATTCGGGTCAAAGCCGATGGGTCAGGCGTCGACTTGGCCAACGTCAAGATGTCGATGAACCCTTTCGACGAAATCTCCATTGAACAGGCGATCCGGCTGAAGGAAGCCGGTCTCGCGACCGAGATCGTGGCGGTGTCCATTGGGCCGGAGAAGGCTCAAGAAACCATCCGTACTGCGCTCGCCATGGGCGCCGACCGCGGCATCCTGGTGCAGACCGACCAACTCGTGGAACCGCTCGCCGTCGCCAAGCTGTTGAAGGCAATCGTCGATCAGGAACAGCCTGGCCTTGTCATCGTCGGCAAGCAGGCAATTGATGACGACTGCAACCAAACTGGCCAGATGCTGGCAGCCTTGCTCGGCTGGCCGCAAGCCACCTTCGCTTCCAAAATAGGCATTGCTGACGGCAAAGCTACCGTCGTCCGTGAGGTCGATGGCGGCCTGCAGACGCTGCAACTGAAAACGCCGTGCGTCGTGACAACGGATCTGCGCCTCAACGAGCCGCGTTACGCCTCACTGCCGAACATCATGAAAGCCAAGAAGAAGCCGCTCGACATCAAGAAGCCAGAGGACTTTGGCGTCAGCGTCGAGCCCAGGCTGGCGGTGCTGAAAACGGTGGAACCGGCGACACGCAAGTCGGGCGTCAAGGTCAAAAGCGTGGCGGAACTCGTCGACAAATTGAAGAACGAAGCAGGAGTGATCTGACATGGCCATCCTGTTGATCGCCGAACACGACAACAAAACACTCAATCCGGCCACCCACAAGGCGCTGACGGCCGCTGCTGCCATGGGCGGAGACGTGCATGTGCTGGTCGCGGGGGCCGGCTGCCGGCCGGTCGCCGAACAGGCCGCCAAGCTCGCCGGCGTCAAGGCCGTCAAGCTCGCCGAAGCCGCGCATCTGGAGCACCAGCTGGCGGAGGAGATGGCCGGTCTCGTGGTGCCGATGATGGTTGGCTACGACACAGTCATCGCGGCGGCCACTGCCAGCGGCAAGAACATCCTGCCGCGCGTTGCCGCCCTGCTCGATGTCGCGCAGATCTCTGAGATCACGGCGGTCAAGAGCGCCGACACGTTCGAGCGGCTGATCTATGCCGGCAACGCCATTCAGACGGTGCAGTCGCGCGACGCTAAGAAGGTGATCACGGTGCGTACCGCCGCCTTCGCCGCCACGGAAGAAGGTGGCAACGCCACGATCGACGGCATCTCGGTGCCGGCAGCGGCGGGTCTGTCGGCCTTCGAGAAGCAGGAATTGTCGTCGTCCGACCGGCCGGAACTGGCGTCGGCCAAAATCGTCATCTCGGGTGGCCGCGGCATGCAGGCCGGCGAGAACTTCAAGACCTATATCGAGCCAGTGGCCGATCGCCTGCGCGCTGCCGTTGGCGCCAGCCGCGCTGCTGTCGATGCCGGTTTCGCGCCGAACAACTACCAGGTCGGACAGACCGGCAAGGTGGTGGCGCCCGACCTTTACATCGCGGTCGGCATCTCCGGCGCCATCCAGCACTTGGCCGGCATGAAGGACAGCAAGGTCATCGTCGCCATCAACAAGGACGAGGAGGCGCCGATCTTCCAGGTCGCCGATTACGGCCTGGTGGCGGACCTGTTCACCGCCTTGCCGGAATTGGCCAAGGAACTCGATCGGGTCAAGGGCTGACCCGCTCATGACAACGGAAGATGACAGCCGGGGAAATCGACCGTCGCGGCACTGGCCGAAGCGGATTTGCGGAGCAGCAAGACGATGAACACGGCAAAATCAAGTAGTGGCTCGGCCACGAGTTCCGCAGGCAAGTCATCGGTAAACAAGGTCGGTATTGTCGGCGCCGGGCAGATGGGCAGCGGCATCGCGCACACCATCGCGCTGGCCGGCTACGCTGTTGCCATCAACGACCTGGCCAAGGATCGCTTTGATCTGGCGCATCAGACCATTGACCGCAACATGACCCGTCAGGTCAGCAAGTCCAAGATCAGCGAAGCCGAAAAGAACGCGGCGCTCGCCCGCATCACCTTC
>JANNSA010000342.1:0-2115 GCA_031402115.1 Hyphomicrobiaceae bacterium
CTCGCGGCGCTCGAGGACGCGCCAGGACGCGTGCGCAAGAGCGCGTTCCGCGAGGTGCTCGAAGTGCCACGCGTCGCCGCGGACGTGCGCGTTCCGTTGCTCGCCACGCTGGCGCGTGCCGAAGTGCGCGCGAGCGACGACGCACTCGCCGCCTGGCGCACGTGGTTCGAGACGATGGCGGGGTCGCGGCTCTGCGTCGATTGCTTGAGATACAACTCTCCCTGCACATCCTCCAGCAGCACCGAGCCCGGCAGCAGCGACAGCGACGGCCGCTTATTGCTCGGCGTCAGCACGTCGCCGACGCCGTGCATCAGATAGGATTTCGGATCGGTGATCTCGTGGTCGAAGCGGTTGTAGAAATAGTCGCCGATGGTCTTGTCAGCCTTGCGGGCATCGTTCCAGCCGGAGCCGCCGACCAGGATAAACGACGCATTGCACTGGGTGTCTAGGTCGACCACCAGCACGCGCTTGCCGCCCCAGACCGCGAACGCATAGGCCAGCATCGTCGACATGGTCGATTTGCCGACGCCACCCTTGCGGTTGGCCACCGCCATGTAGAATGCCATGTCAAATGTCCCCGCACCCGAATGCCCCAAATCACTTGAGCCAGTGCATAGCGAAGGATTGTGGCAACCGGCAACCCTGCCATCGGTCGCGGCAGTTTGCCCTAGCGTTAACCGCTTGGTCACTCTGTCGACCCATTATCCTCCCCGGTGAAAACGAGGGGAACCGCATCATGAACTTGCTGGGCGCACTGCTGGGAGCAACGAAACGGGGCAGCGGCAGCGATCCCGCTGTGCACAACCGGCTGCTGCGGCAGGAAGTTGACAAGCAGCTGGCCGAATACGACCGCAAGCTCGACAAGCAGATCGCCGACCGCCTAGCCAAAATGACCGAGGCCCCGGCGGCCGAGCGCACCAAGATGGAAACCTTCCTCAAGGGCAAGAAGGCCGAAGGCATGCAGACGCTGCGCCAGGCCGCCGAGACACAGTACAGCAAGAACTGCCGGTAACGCTTAGCCCGTCGTCGTTCGACCCCTGCCCAAGAAGGGGTTCGAGTAGCAGAGGAACGGTTTTACTAGGTAAGGGGTGGCAGGCTCGCCTGCCTCGCAGCCAACGGCTTCTGCTGAAGCCTCAATTCCGTCCGTTGAAAGAACACAACCCGAACGATTCCACAATGGGCCAGGAGCGGTCGTGAGACGCAAATTTCCTCCGTAAGCGGGTTGCCCATGCGCAACAAAGCTACCCACTGTACACATGTCGATATCACTACAACTGCGAGGTGCGATGGTGGGCCTGACACTCCATCGGTCGACACTCGCGTCATGCGAGAGTACATTGCACACTATTGTTTGTTGCAAGTAGGTTGCACTCAATGCCGGAACCTGTTCAGCGCCGCCTTGCAGCGATTCTGGCCGCTGATGTGGCCGGCTACAGCGCGCTGATGGGTGTGGACGAGGAAAGTACGCTGGCGCGGCTGACGGCGCATCGCGGGGAGTTGGTCGATCCGACCATCGCCCGGCACCGCGGCCGCATCGTCAAGACCACTGGCGATGGCATGCTGGTTGAGTTCGGCAGTGTTGTTGATGCTGTGCGTGCGGCGGTGGAACTGCAGCGCGGCATGCTGGCGCGTAATGCCGAGGTGCCGGAGGCCACAAAAATCCGGTTCCGTATTGGCATCACGGTCGGGGATATCATTATCCAAGACGGCGACATCTTCGGCGACGGCGTCAACATCGCCGCGCGGCTGGAAGGCATCGCTGAGCCCGATGGAATCTGCATTTCCGACGACGCCTGGCGCCAGGTCCGGGGCAAGCTCGACGTCCCATTCGAGGACATGGGCGAGCAGCGGCTGAAGAACATCGCGGCGCCGGTGAAGGTGCATCGGGCGCTGCTCGATGCCAGGCCTGACGACGGGCGACGGGCCGTGCGGCCAGCGCCCGAGGCAGGCGGCGACAGGCCGTCCATCGCCGTGCTGCCACTGGCCAACATGAGCGACGACCATGAGCAGCAGTATTTTTCCGACGGCATAACGGAAGACATCATCACCGAGTTGTCGCGCTTCCGGCAACTGCAGGTGCTCGCGCGCAATTACTCGTTTCGCTATCGCGGCAGC
>JANNSA010000343.1:0-5716 GCA_031402115.1 Hyphomicrobiaceae bacterium
AACATCAGCGCGCGCGGGCGTGTCGTCACTGGTTGGCTACCTTGGCACTGGGCCGCGACTGGGCCCGCTCACGGACTCACGCCACATCGCCCCTCCCCTCCGAGGGTTTAGCGCATTTCGAACAATAATCGCTGCGAATTCATCGGCAAGCTGGGTGGCGACTGCGTAGGGTGCGAAAGGCCGTCTTCAGGCCGTATCGCACCAGAGGCTGGCGCCCACAGCCCGCTGTAGTGCGATACGGCGAAGACGCTTTTCGCACCCTACGCAGTCGCCACCCAGTTTGCCGATGAATTCGCAGCGATTATTGTTCGAAATGCGCTAAACCCTCGGAGGGGAAGGGGCGATGTGGCGTGAGTCCGTGAGCGGGCCCAGTCGCGGCCCAGTGCCAAGGTAGCCAACCAGTGACGACACGCCCGCGCGCGCTGATGTTTCAAGGCACCGGTTCGGATGTCGGCAAGTCGTTGCTGGTGGCGGGGCTGGCGCGGCTGCTGACCAATCAGGGACTGCGGGTGCGGCCGTTCAAGCCGCAGAATATGTCGAACAATGCCGCCGTCACGGCTGATGGCGGCGAGATCGGCCGGGCCCAGGCGCTGCAGGCGCGCGCCGCTAAGGTGCCGCCGTCGGTGCACATGAACCCAGTGTTGCTGAAGCCGCAGAGCGAGGTCGGCGCGCAGGTCATCGTCCAGGGCAAGCGCATCGGCCAAGCCCGCGCCGCCGATTACCAGGCCATGAAACCGGCATTGATGCCCGCCGTGCTCGACAGTTTTGGCCGCCTGGCGGCTGCGGCCGATATTGTCCTGGTGGAAGGCGCTGGCTCGGCTTCCGAAGTCAATCTCCGGCAAGGCGACATCGCCAATATGGGCTTCGCGCAAGCCGCCCAGGTGCCGGTCATTTTGATCGGCGACATTGATCGCGGCGGCGTCATCGCCAGCCTGGTTGGCACCAAGACAGTCATCGCCGCAGCTGACGCGGCCCTGATCAAGGGTTTCATCGTCAACCGCTTCCGCGGCGACCCGGCATTGTTCCAGGACGGTATGGCGCTGATTGCCGGGCACACAGGCTGGGATGCGCTTGGGCTGGTGCCGTTTTTCCGGGACGCGCACCGCCTGCCTGCCGAGGACGCGCTGGCGCTCGATCACACCGCTGCACCCGCACTCGGGAGCGGCGTCAAAATCGTGGTGCTGGCTTACCCAAGCGTTTCCAATTTCGATGACTTTGATCCGCTCAAACAGGAACCCGGCATCGACCTGCTGATGCTGCGCAATGGCGACCCTGTTCCCGCCGATGCCAGTTTGGTGATCTTGCCGGGCTCCAAGACAACGATTGCCGATCTCAAGGCCTTGCGCACCTTTGGCTGGGACGTCGACCTTGCCGCGCATGTGCGGCGGGGCGGCCGGGTACTTGGCATCTGCGGCGGTTATCAGATGCTCGGCATGTCCGTGCAGGATCGCGACGGCATCGAGGGTGAACCCGCCATGGTCGCGGGCCTTGGGTTGCTCGCGGTGACGACCGAACTGACGCCAGACAAGACCTTGACCGCCGTGCAGGGCCACAACGCCGATGCCTCAGCCACGCCGTTCCATGGCTATGAAATGCATATCGGCCGGACGTTTGGCGCCGGCACGGCGCGGCCGATGCTGCGGCTCAGCAACGGCCTTGGCGACGGCGCCGTCAGTGCCGATGGCCGCATCTCGGGCTGTTATGTGCACGGCCTGTTTGCTGACGACCGGCAGCGCGCGCATTGGTTGAAGACGCTTGGTGCACCCGCCAGCGCACTCAACTATGCTGCCGGAATTGAGGCCACGCTCGATGCGCTCGCCGAGCATCTGGCGCGGCATGTCGATGTGACCCGGCTGTTGGCGCTGGCAGGTGTGCGATGAGCCCAAAACCCAAGGCTGTCGTCAACAAAGCAGCCGTGCCGAAAACCCAGGCTGAACCGCCGGAAATCCTGTTCGTCGCCGGCGATGTGCAGTTGCGCGCCCGGCTGTTGCCGATCCCGACCGTCAAACTGCTGCTCGACATCCTGCCGTTCCAGGGCACCGGACTGCTGTGGGGTCAGGTGATGCGCATCGAAGTGCCGTTGGAAGCCTATCGCGAGCCGGGCGCCTCGCTGTTCGCCAGCCTCGGCGACGTGCTCTGGTCACCCGACCACGACGAACTGCTGATCGCGTTCGGCCCGACGCCGGTTTCGGCCAAGGGCGAGATCCGGCTGATCAGCCCAAGCACGCGGATTGGCGCGATGCTCGACGACGTCGCGGCCTTGCAAGCCGTACCGAATGGCACGATGATCACCATTGTGATTGCTGACGCCGTGCCGCGCAAGCGTGGCCTCGGTGATCCGCGGCGCGGCAAGGGCAAATGGTTTGGGCAATGGGATTGACGAGACTCCGAACGCTCATCGCTCAGACACGGCCAGCGGATCTGTAGGCTGCGAAAGGCTTCCTTCAGGCTGTATCGCACTGCAACAGGCCGTAGCGCCAAGTTCTGGTGCGCTATGGCGAAGACGCCTTTCGCACCCTACGGTTTTGCCACAATCACGGAACCTCGCAGCATGACGCATATGCCCGCCGCTTCGCGCTTGCCTAAGACCGTTGCCGCGCAGCCGCCGATTGGTGGTGGTCAGACCGTGTTCTATCCCTGGGCCTCGCCGTTCCCGCGGCCCCTGATCGTCCGCGCCGAAGGCATCCGCATGTGGGACGACCAGGGCCGCGATTACATTGATCTGTCGTCGGGGCCTGTTGTCAGTAATATCGGCCACGGCAATGTGCATGTCGCCGAAGCCATGAAGCAGCAGGCGTTGACCGTCGATTTCGCCTATTGCGCCAATGCCCGGAGCCAAGCCAATCTTGATTTGACGGAACGCATTGCCCGGCTGGCTGGTCCCGGCTTTGAACGGGTCTGTCTGTCGTCGGGCGGTAGCGAGGCTGTTGAAGTCGCCGTCAAATTCCTGCGCATGCGAGCGCTGTCGCGCGGCGAGACGGACCGCACCCAGATCATCACCTGCGATCCGTCTTATCACGGCAGCACGCTGCTGACCTTGGCGATGTCAGGCGATCCCGATTGCCTGCCGTTCATCGCTGGCATGATCGCGCCGAGCGCCCGCGTGCCAGCGCCAATCACGTACCGTTTGCCGCCAAATCACACGCCGGAGACTCATGCGGCAGCCTGTGCCGACGCGCTGGAGGCGCGCATCAAGTCGATCGGCGCGGACCGCGTGCTGGCTTTCTTCCTGGAGCCTGTCGGCGGGTTGGCGACGGGCGCCAGCGTGCCGCCCGCCAGTTACTTCCGGCGCATCCGCGAAATCTGTACCGCGCACAGCATTGCCCTGGTGTTCGACGAGGTGCTGTGCGGCACCGGCCGCACGGGCAAGTTCCTGGCAGCGCACAACTGGCCTGACGCGCTGCCCGACATGGTGGTGATGGCCAAGGGCCTTGGCTCGGGTTACGCGCCACTCGCAGCAACGCTAGTGCCCGCGGTCTGGGCCGACGAGCTGGCGCAAACCACCGGCTTTGCCTTCTCGCACACCTACAGCGCCAACCCGATTGCCTGCGCCACCGGCCTTGCCGTGCTCGACGAATATGATCGGCTAGGCGTGCTCGCCAACACCCGCCAACAGGGCGCAGCTTTGCGCGAGGGACTGGAAGCGCTCAAACGGTCGACCAAGGTGGTGGGTGACGTGCGCGGGATGGGGCTGCTGCTGGCGCTGGAGCTTGTCACCGACCAAGCGAGCAAAGGCACCTGGCCCACCGACTTCTCGCCCGTGGATCTGATCAAGCGCATCAGTCTGGAGCATGGCCTGCTGATCTATGGCCGCCGCACGGCGCTCGGCAGCAATGGCGACTGGATTATGGTCTCGCCGCCGATGACCATCACGGCGCCAGAGTGTGCCGAGTTGCTGCAGCGGCTGACGGCGACCCTGACGGCGTTCGAGACGGAATGCCGGCGGCTGGGCGTGATTGGCCAGGATGCGCCAGTGACCAGTAATGGCCCACGGGTTAACCAAGAGCATTGACATCACGCCGCACGAAACGCGCTTGGCGCGCCGCTTGCCTGTTGGTTCGTGAAATCGAAACATGAACCTCAGAGTGACACTGGCATGGACCTTTCCTTCCTCGACGGCCTGTACGGCATGGCCACGGGCTTTGTGATCGCCTTCCTGTTGACGGTGGCGCATCATCTGGCGACCGGCAGAGCCATGAGTTTCGCCCTCGGCAATCTGGGCGGCTCGCCGCTGGCGATCGTCTCGATCTTTGTCCGCCTGATCGCCGGGCCGGCGATCCTGGCACAACATGCCATGATCAGGACCGCAAAGGGCGAGCCCGCCTGGGGCGCCGTTGGCATCCCGCTCGCCTGCTTGTGGAGCCTTGGCCTGGGCAAGCTGGTGCTGGATTCGCTGACGCAGTTCAGCGGCTTGTGACGCACGCGTGCACGGAACGAATTGGTGGGCGATGACAGGATTGAACTGCCGACCTGACCGGTGTAAACGGCCTGCTCTACCGCTGAGCTAATCGCCCGATTTCGTCAGTCTAAAAGAAAAGTCGCGCGAGCGGGATGTACCCGCCGCGCGCGCCGACTGTAATTCGCACCAGGTCCGAGGAACAGTTGCCGTTAGTTTGTGGCTGAACCGGCTGCTGCACCGAACGCGCCCAAATCCGAGCGGCCATTGGCGGCCTCGGCACTGCCGAGCGGGTCTTCCGTGCGGCGCGACTTGCCTTCGAAGAAGGCGCCTTGCTCGATTGCCAGGGCCTTGTGGAAAACATCGCCCTCGACGTGCGAGCTGGCCTGCAGTGTGACGCGCACGCCACGTATGGAACCCATCACGCGGCCGCGCACCACGACCTCTTCAGCGACAATGCCGCCGGTCACCGTGGCGTTGTCGCCGACTGTCAGCATGGCGCAGTGAATGTCGCCCTGGATCTGCCCCTCGACGGTGACCTCGCCCTTCGATTCCAGATTGCCCATGACCAACAGGTCAGCGCCAATTACCGAAGGTCCCATCGTATCCGATCCCCTGCTGCCGTTCGGCGCCCAATTCTGTGTGTTGTATGAAGGATTTGGTGCCGCCACGCGAACGGTCTCCGGCCCTGCAGTTGCCCGGTCCGGTTTCTTAGTAAACATACGCTTTTACTCCCCTCGCGTCTGCCCGCCGGGCCATTTCCAACAACCCGGGTGTCAGACAACAAACTCGCCAAAACATGTCACGCGCGCCAGTGAGATGGTCTCATTCAGCAAAAGCGCCCGTGATCATGCCCTGATCCCGAAGCTTTGCCCTGAGAACTTCCATGCGCCAGTTGTCAAGCCAACTGCACGCACGTCCCCCGTCCCTGTGGATACCATAACGCCACGGGTAGCACTTAGGTCAAGTCAGACATCACCGGCGGACCCGAGTTCGGTCCAGAACTGTTCCAAAAACGGCAACACCGTCGGTGTAGACGCTCAACTGTGCCCGCGCTATGCCACACGCCAACTCATGCACGTAATTCTGCACACCCGGAGTCGCAGGTCCTATGGCATCACCCAACCCGGTTGCCCACGCGGATATGGCCAACGTCATCCGCGCGCTGTCGATGGACGCCGTGCAGGCTGCCAATTCCGGTCATCCCGGCTTGCCGATGGGCATGGCTGATGTCGCCACGGTGTTGTTCACGGAGTTCCTGAAATTCGATGCCAGCGCGCCAAGCTGGCCGGACCGAGACCGCTTCGTGCTGTCGGCTGG
>JANNSA010000344.1:0-4624 GCA_031402115.1 Hyphomicrobiaceae bacterium
CTGCTAATTCATCCGCAAACTGGGTTGCGGCCATGTCGGGTGCGAAAGGCCGTCTTCAGGCCGTATCGCACCGATCCAGGCCGTGGCGCCAGCCTCTGGTGCGATACGGCGAAGACGCTTTTCGCACCCTACGCCGCCGCAAACTGGGTTGCGACTATGTAGGGTGCGAAAGGCCTTCTTCAGGCCGTATCGCACCGAACCAGGCCGTGGGCGCCAGCCTCTGGTGCGATACGGCGAAGGCGCCTTTCGCACCCGACGCCGCCGCACAACCGCACTCGACGGGATTGACTTGTTGGGCTGACGATCCTGAGCGAGGCAGCGCCCCGGGGCCAGCGCACAAGCTGCTGGCACCCCGCAAAGGGCACGGCGCCGTCAGGCTGCGAGGGCGGCTCCCGGCTGGACTTGACGCAAGCCGAGATCGTACAGAGCCTGCGCCAGTTGCTGCGCCTTGGCATCCCAGGATTCCGTGGCGACCAGCCGGCGTTGCGCGGCGGGATCGTGCGGTTCGGCCAGCACATGCCTCAGCGCGGCAGCGAAACTTGCGGCCGTATCAGCCACCACGACGCCACTCCGCCAAGCCCCAAGGGCCGGGAAATCCGTTGTCACCACGGGCCGCCCAATGGCAAGATATTCCTTCAATTTGACGGGGTTGCAGGCTTTTATCCAGTCGCTGCGGTTCCACGGCATGATCAGCGCGTCCATCGCCGCCATATAGTCGGCAACCTGATCATAGGGCCGCCGGCCGAGCCTATGGACGTTGGCCAGGGTGCACCAGCCATCGGCGAGCGAGCAGCCGCCGACCATGGCGAAACTGACGTCTGGCAGTGAGCCAGCAACCGCCAGGAACAGGTCCGGATCAAACGTGTGCGCGTCGATGCCGCCAATGAAGCCGACGCGCGGCCGCGGCAAGCTGGCGACATCGGCTGGCTCTGCGCGCCTGGTGCCGGCAGCCACGAACCGGTCCAGCTCGACGCCGTGACCGATCAGCTGCGATCGCTGTACGCTGCCGCGCTCCTCTTCCAGCAGGTCCTGATTGCAATAGACCACTAGATCGGCGCGGCGCTTCAACTCGGCAATCTGGGCGGTCAGCAACGCGCCGTCACCCTCGGGAAACGCCTCGAAACGATCCGTGCGCTGCAACACCACGGCGGCCGGGTTGAGCGCGTCAAGGCAGGTCACACCGGCCGGGCAATGCACCCAGACCAGTGGCTTGCGAATGCCAAGGGAGCGCGCGGCGAGCCGGATCTGCGGGCCTGTCGCCCAGGCGGTCAGCTTCTGTCCAGCGCCACCCGGCACGGTCAGCGGTGACAGCACGGAAAACTTGTTTTCGATGGTCACCAGCCCACGGCCAAAACTCTTGAGCTTGCGGGCGATGCGGGCCGCGAACAGCCGCCGGTCTTGCGTCGTGGTGCCGGGCGTCGGCAGCCGCACGCCGAGCGAATTGACGAACAGCACGGGCCAATGCCGCGCCAGCCGCCGCATGATCTGAAAGTCGAAATGGCCGCGATTATGGTACCACCAGTCCTCGCCTCCGAAACAGATGATGCCGTCGAAATCGCGCTCCCGCAATTCGGATTGGGTGTTGAGCGCCGTCATGCCGATCTCCCGCCTACCACGAAGCAGTGTGCGCGATTCCGGGTTAACGGCACCTTTCGGAGTGGAATTAAAACCGCGTGGTTTGCTCCAGCAAGCGCAGCACAGCGGCGCGGGACGGCAGCGGCGCAACGGCGCCATAGCCCGTTGTGGCGAGTGCCGCCGCGGCATTGGCGAAGCGCGCGGCGTCGGCCAAGCTTGTGTTTCGCTGCAATTCGGCGATGAACGCACCCGCAAAGGCATCTCCAGCGCCCGTCGCATCGACGGCGCTGACTGGCTGCGGCGCAATGCGGAAACTGCCTGACGCGTCCGCAACCAGGGCGCCATGAGCGCCGAGCGTCACGGCCACGGCCTTGGCGCCACCGGCAAGATATGCATCCGCAACGGCCTGCGGATCATCGATGCCGAGCAGGATCTGGGCGTCATCAAGGGACGTTTTCAGCACGTCGACGCCAATTGCTGTCGCGGCGATGATGGCGCGCGCGCGCGGCAGCGGCCACAGCCGCAGCCGGAGATTGGTGTCGTATGAGATACGCGCGCTCGCTGCCCTGGCCGCCGCGATGGCGTGCAGCACCGTGTCTGTGGCAGTGGCGCTGATTGCTTGGCTGACCGCCGACACGTGCAGCCAATGCGTGTCCGCGAACTGGCTGGCGGGGAAATCCTCCGGCCGCATCCGGCTCGCCGCCGAACCCTCGCGCCGGTAGTCGAAGCGGTGACCGGCTTCTGAATGCGAGACAAAGTACATTCCGGTCGGCGAATTCGGCAGCCGACGCACCCGCGCTGTTTCCACGTCCTCGCGCCGCCAAAGCTGCATCAGCGCATCGCCAAAGCTGTCGTCGCCGACTTGCGTGGCGTAGGCGACGCGGGCACCGAGGCGGCTGGCGGCGATCGCCATGTTGGACGTGTCGCCGCCAAAGCCTGGACGATAGTTGCCATCGGCCTGCTGGTTGAACTCATAGAGCGGTTCGCCAAGCGCGACGATGTCCAGCTTCGGCATTCAGAGTGCCTCGGCGACGCGCTGCCGGATCGTCGCAATGCGCGCCATCACCGCCGCCTTGTCGCCTGCTTCGATCAGTGCCGCTGGCGCCAGTTCGCTGCCCAAGCCGACGGCAATGGCGCCCACCTTGAGATAGTCGGCCGCCGTGTCGGGACTGACGCCACCGGTTGGCAGGAAGGCGAGGCTTGGAAACACGGCACGAACCTGCTTCAGGAACGCTGGCCCGCCGAGGCTTGCAGCCGGGAACAGCTTGATGATTTCAGCGCCCTCACGATGCGCCACCAAGATCTCGCTCGGCGTTGCAGCGCCCATGATCAGGGGCTTCCGGCCGCCGCGCGCCAGTGCCGCGACTTCGCTGACGTAGCACGGCGTCACCAGAAAGTCGGCGCCAGCGGAGATCGCGTTGCGCGCGTCGGCGAGCGTGAGGACGGTGCCGACGCCGATCATCGGCGCGTCAGTTGCCGGTGCCCCGGACTTCAACGCGGCGACCAGTTCCAGCGTCCCCGGCGTCGTCAGCGTCAGTTCGATGACCGGCAATCCGGCCTCAACCAGCCAGCGCGCTGCGTGACCGGCCGCCTCGGCAGTTGCCAACCGCAGGATTGGCACCAGTCGCGCAGCCCGCAGGCGTGCTTGGAACGCGGTCGTTTCAGATGCCATGGCTCGTCATGCTCCAGCGCTGCGCGTCAGATGCGGAGCCGGAGCCGATGCTGGGCTACGCCGTCGCCGGGCTGGTCCGCCGCAACTGCCGGACGCGCGCCCTGAGCGCAGGCATGGCCGCCGCGCCAGCCACCGTCAAGGCCAGTCCGCAACTGGCCAGTGCAAGACTGAGGGCGAGCGATGGCACCGGCGGCAGTAGCAGAGCCAGGCCACACAGCCCAACAGCGGCAACCGCTAGGAACGCCGAGCGGGTCAGAACCACACGGTCAGCATCCGGCAGCAGCCGCTTAGCACGGTGGGCGAGATAGAGCAGTGACAACAGTTCGCCGGCCACGCCACAGGCCGCGAGAATAGCCAGGGGTGCAGCGTAGATAGCGGCGATCCAGGCCAACCCAAGCGCACTTGCTCGCACGATTCCAGCCATCAGCAGCGGCTTGGTTTGGGCATCGGCCAGGCACAGCGCCTGCACTGGCATCTGCAGCAGTCGCACCGCCCACATCAGCGCCACGGTAGCGATGATCAATCCCTGGCCAGCATAGTTGGCGCCGAACGCCAGCACCACCAAACGATCGCCAAGCAGACTGAACCCAATCCAATACACGGCGGCGGCGACGGCGGTGACTTCGCACAGCAACGTAAAACGCTCGAGCCGCGCTGGCGCCAGACGATCGGTGTCGCCCGCCAGCAGCGGCAACATCAACGACTGGCCAACCCGGGTCAGCAGCGTCGCCGGCACCATGGTGATCATAAACGCCGCCGTGTAGGCGGCGAACGCTTCAAGGCCAACATATTGCGCCACCAGCACACGGTCGCCCTGGAACACGGCGATCAGCGGAATGGCGCTGAGCAGCACCGGCCAGCCGAAGCGGGCGAAGCGCTTAAGCCGCGCACGATCGTTGCTGAACCGCCACGGCGTGGTCGCCAACGTATGCGACGCTGCCACCAGGATCAGGGCTTGCGCGGCGGCGCTCCACAGCGTCGCGGTGTAAGAGCCGGTCCACAGCACGGCCGGCCAGATGACCAGCAACGCGGCGGCTTGCGAGGCAATCTCGATCAGCACGCCCGGCCCGTTGTCGAGCCGCCGTTGCGCGCGCCGCCAGTCCAGATGCAGGAAGCCCTTGATCAGCGGCACCACCGCCAGCGCCTGGAAGGCGGCCGTCGCGTGCGGCGCGGCAAACAGGCCAGCGGCAAACGGTGCGGTAACCCAGAGCAAGGCGGCCAGCGCCACGCCGCGCATCAACATGATGCTATGGGCGGTGGCGAGCAGCGCCGGATCGTCGCCATCCTCGGCCTGCACCAGCATGCGGTCGGCGGCGATGTCGCTGAGCATCTCCATCATCTGCAAGGTAATCGTCAGCGCCGCCGCAACGACGTTCG
>JANNSA010000345.1:0-7000 GCA_031402115.1 Hyphomicrobiaceae bacterium
TGCCCCTGTACTGCCGCACCCTCTGCGACCAATCCATCACGTCACTCACCAGCATCCCCCAAAATTGATTGTGCTGGATCTAGCGCCCCCGTCGGTCTCTCGCAATGTATCCGTACGGGCTGCAGCGAGGAGCAGCTGCTCGAAGGCTGCCCCCGCCCTTTTCCCCGTAAGAACCGATACGGAAATTGGTGTTCAATTGCAGCGGCAGGATCAAAGGCGGTCACGAAGGGCCGAAACTTTTCGACCGCATGCTGCACCGCAACGTCGCCGAAGCCATTAAAAAGTGAGGCTGTTGCGGCGCACACGTCTCCTGATGCCGTGTTCTGCAGATTTGCAACACGACTTTTGAGCCCGTGCACTTCGTCAGCTTCGGGTCAGGGACCGAACCCGCTTTTGCGGGAGTCGCTGCCAGAGGCGGCGGAGCCAGTGACGGTAACCAGTGAAGCGTCAGGAGTAACAGGGACAGCGCGCCGTCTTGAGCATGAAGGGGTCACTGACTCCAACCTCAAGACAGGCACCCAATGAGTTCGACACCTTCCAGCTCCACACCGTCCAGCGCCACACTCTCAGGTTCCAAAGCATGCCGCACAACGACAGCCCCTGCCAAGCCCATCAGCGATCTGCGCCGCCGTATGTTGCAAGACATGATGAACCGCAACATCGGCGACATGACGCAACACGATTACATCCGCCACATCGAGGCCTTTGCCAAGTTCCTGGGGCGCTCGCCGGAGACCGCGACGGGGGATGATCTGCGCCGCTTCCAGGCGCAGCAGATCGCCGGCGGCGCGCAACCGCCGAAAATGAACTCACAAGCCTCAGCGTTGCGCTTCCTGCTGATCGTCACGCTCGGCCGCGTCGATCTCGCCCATCAACTGGCGCGCACCAACTATCCGCGCAAGTTGCCGCCTATGCTCACGCCCGACGAGGTCGGCCGTCGGCTCGAAGCCGCACCCAGTCCCGGGCTCAAGTACAAGGCGGCGTTGAGCATTGCTTATGGCGCTGGCTTGCGTGGCGGCGAGGTGGTGATGCTCCGCGTCGAGATGGGCAAGGGGCGCAAAGACCGGCACGCCATGCTGGCACCGCAGCTGCTCGACCTGCTGCGTGCGTGGTGGCGGCAATCGCGCTCGCAAGGCTGGCTGTTCCACGGCCAGCATTCCATTCGTCCGTTGACGGCGCGCCAACTCAACCGCGTCTGCCATCTGGCGGCGGAAGCAGCTGGTCTTGGATCCTGGGTGACGCCGCACACGCTCCGGCATTCGATTGCGACGCACCTGCTGGAGAGCGATATCGACGTCCGCGTGATCCAGGTGTTGTTGGGCGACGCCAAACTCGACACGACCGCACGCTACACGCATGTCGCGGTCAACACGCTGCGCTCGGTGATGAGCCGGCTTGAACGGCTGAATCTGCCAAAGGAAGGACCGGCGTAACGCGCGGCGGCGGTGGCACGTCCAGATCTGGAAGTCGCGGATATCTTCCGCGATTTCGGCCCCGCTTGGCGTGACGCCAATTGCGGCCACGTCAGCTTGCGCCAGCTCAAGGTCATGAGTGCCATCGAGCGCTGCTGGACTGCGGCACGCGGCGGCCATGTGGCGCGCTGTGAGAACAACGCCTGCGGGCACACGGCCATCGCCTACAATAGCTGTCGCAACCGCCATTGCCCGAAGTGCCAGGGTGCGCAGGCGCTCGAGTGGATGGAGGATCGCACGGCCGAACTGTTGCCGGTGCCGTACTTCCACGTCGTCTTCACGCTGCCCGCCGAGATCGCCGACATCGCGTATCAAAACAAGGCTGTGATCTACGACACCCTGTTCAAGGCCAGCAGCAAGAGACGCTTGCGCGCATTGCCGCTGACCCGCAGCATCTCGGTGCCAAGATCGGCATCACGTCGGTGCTGCATATGTGGGCTTCGGCGATGACACATCATCCGCACATCCACATGATCGTGCCGGGTGGCGGGTTCTCTGCTGACGGCTCAAATTGGATCGCCGCGAAACCCAAGTTCTTCTTGCCGGTGTTCGTGCTGTCGACGTTGTTCCGGCGGCTAATGTTGGAGAAACTCAATCAAGCGCAAGCCGCTTGCAAACTTACGTTGCATTGATGGTCGTCGAAACAGTGGAAACTGGACTGCCGTTACAGCGCGCGAGACGTTCGAGACAGTATTGCGCGACCCAGTGCGGCCGGTCCGGGCCATCACGGCTGCACTGCGGCCACCCACCGGAGTGTGCCCGGTCGCCAAATCCCCATAGAGCGCGCGGCACCCTCGTGCCCCATGGCCCGCCGGTTCCTTCCTTGAAGGCTTGCCGACGAAGGCCCCCGTGATTGTGCTAGCGTTCGTGCCGGGCCGTCATCCGAAACCCTCTACGGAAGCGGTCTACATTGCACACGGATTACAAACTCTAGTGTGTTCTTTGCGACACTCGTCCGTTCCAACGTTGTGATCAAAATTGTTGCGACGCATCGTGAATGGCATCAGTTTGGACTGCAACTGGCAGCGCGCTTTGTGTACCGATCGCACTGCAAGGAGCCTGCTCATCGACGCAACTGACCCGGTTCAATGATGGCGAAAACATCGCAACTCTTCGGCGGCTGGAAGTTCGTGATCTGCCCAATCAGCAGCGCCTTCCCTCGACAGACCGGCGGTAGGGCACATGGCAGACTGGGAACCAGCTTTGACTCGATCAGAACTCCTGTTTGACCTGTTCAATCTCCTGCTCAGGCTGATCGTAAACCGACGACGTTACTCGTATCAAGCGCAACGCACATGGCAGACCGAATTGCAAGCGTGCGGCAACATTGTCAATTGCGGTCGCATATGTCAGCTTATTGATCGGGTGGGTGATCAGATCTTTGTAGAACGTTGCGATTAATGGAACTGTGCTCACGTGCAGTTCATGCCGGCTCAAAACGTTCCAGGAGTTCTGATGTCCGGGCCTTGGTTTTATCGGACAAGCATCCGAGAACCGCCGCCGTTGTTGCGGTGCCGCCGGTCCAAAACATAGGAATCAATGCCTCACACTCGGCATCGCGCCAGGCGATCCAGGCGCGCTGGCTGGCGCGTAACGCCGCCTCGAACTGCTTCGCGTCAAAAGGTGGCTCGCCTTGGCTTTCGGCGATGAAGGCCAGAGCCGCTTTGTAAGCAGCATTGAGCGCCTGGTCGGCGCGGGCCAGCTCTGCTTGCGCACATTGGTTCATGGCAAGCGTGGTTACGGCCTGGGCGCAGTTGTGGTTATCGTTGGTGGGGCTCTTGCCAACGGGTACCGCCTTTTGAGCTTGCGTGTCCAAATCCTGCGCCGCCGTCCCAGTGTCGAGAACGATCTGCACATCCTGGAACGCCGCTCCCGTGGCGATGTATCGTTGGAATGGTTTCCGGTTCATTCCAAAAATGATCATCTTTCCGGATGGCACGGAAAACGGTTTTGTTCCGAATGGTTCAAGCACCGTGAGAGACTGCGGGTCAGTCCCATCCGGATTGGCGAGATAAACGTCAACTTTTTGTTCGGTCGTATTGTTCAGCAAGACCTGAACATTTCTTGCCGATTGACCTGTGACTTGTGCTGTAACCGGCGCCAGACTACCCATCAGCGAAATTGCTCCGAGCAACGTCGCAATCGCCACACTGAGAAGACGAACGATGCTCATGACTTTCCTCTGCAATCCAATCAGGCCAGACGCCAGCGGTATCGTTTACTCAGGGCCAAAACCTGGACTTGGTACGGTAATATTCATTTCCGACGCGACGGCTGCAGCGGTCATTTTTTCAATGCAATTGCCAGGGCCGTCGGTGAATTCAAAGATGTGGCCATCAAACGTATTCATCGGCATGGAATCGCCCGCATTCAGCGCTCCCATGCTGACTGAGTTGCCCTTAGGATCAATCCAATACAAGGCACGGTATTCTTTTGTCTGATTGACAATGACGACGCTGATCTTTCGGCCACCCTGTTTCGAACGCTTGCCGTTTAGTGTGACGCATGATTTCGCGGCAGCCTTGTTCGCTGTCTTCGGCGCGGCTGAGGGGGCGGTTGCGACTACGCCAGTGGCCAGACTGGAGCAGCTGCTTATGAACTTCGATAGCGGCAGAGAACTGCCGGCCAGTGGCAATCGATCGCGCAATTGCTTCAGCCCGTAGGAAACAGAGCTTTCGGCTGCAAACGCATTCCAAAGGGGATCGTTCAGCGCCACATCAAAGATAAAACCGGTTAGGCCTTCGCCGCTGGCTGGAACCTCCGCGCTCGCGCGATATTGCTTTTGGAAAGACTGGCCGCGAATGTTCAGTTGCAGCGCGCTGCCCGCCGCTGCCGAGGCAACATCACTGCCAAGAATGATGGTGACATTGGGCCGATCCTGCCGGCACGTCGCGAACAGCTGGACGGCATCCGTCTCGGGCAATCCGTAGACCAAGCTGGCGCCCGGCGGGCCATCTTGGGTCTTGGCGAATTGCCAGACAAACCCGTTGGCCGCTGCCGCAGCTTGATTCGTGCCTTGGGGTGATGGCGCTATCGCGGGAGGCAGTTCGGCGTCGTTTGCCGCCAGCGCGATGCGAATGTTTTGTGCCGCAGCCGTTGTTGTCACGACGCGCTGGAACGGCGTGCGGTCCAGCGAAAAAATGATCATCTGACCGGCTTGCGCCGGCAAGACATTCCGAGCCCCCACCGCCATAGCGCCGACAAAGCGCGGCGACGAGCCATCGGCATTGGCGACATAGATGTTGACCTTCTGTCCCGCCGTATTCGTCAGCGTAAGCTTCACAGGCTGACCGGTTTGCGCGGCCGCCGGAGCGGTTCCGCCATCCGCAGCCCACAGGCTCAAGACGATGCCGGTCGCGATCAGAAACAAACGGGTCATGCGCATGTGTCGCTCTTGGCTATTGAGGGCAGTTTGGCGATTGAAGGCAGTTTCATGGGTCAGGCTGGGATCTGAACTTGCGTGTCGGCTGCCACGTTGACGACCAAAGCCACCGTGCCATCGCTGTGTTTAATCGTGACTGTTTTGGGTCCTGTCAGTGTGTACTGGTGCGTCGTTCCCGGTTCGACTGTGCCGAGCGACACAAGGGCGCCGCTGTCGTCGGGCTCAAAGACTTCGATCGTGCCGGCGCTTGCATTCTCCACATCGAGCAGCCGCACTTTTTCGTTATCAAGTTTCTTCTCAATCGCTTGCATAATGACCGGGGTGCTCCCGCCTGCGGCGATTAGAGCTGCGGTTCCGAAGATGGCGCCACCGATGCCTGCGCGTCGCAGATTACGCTGCTTGCGCGCCTTCGCATCGACCATGCGTTTTGCGACGTTCGCTGAAAACTGCGAAAATAATTCGTCAAATTTCGCATCCAGCGGTGAAAACTCCGAGACCTGTTGCGCGAGCGGTGAGCGCTGCTGCGGCGTCAGATCGACGATCCGTTTGACCCCGTTGCGCGGCTGATCAAGCGGCGTCTGTTTCACAACGGCAAGGGGCTGAGCCGGCAGGTCTGGTACCTTGACGGGCCGCACCGGTATCGGCGGTGCAGAGTTCAGCGCCGTATTGGGCGGGAACGTGCCTGGCCCGCCGGGAAGCAGGGCGTCCTGCTTGACGATGACAGGTTACGGTGCCCCGGCCGGTGAAAGATCGCCAGCTTTGCGCGTCGGATCCAGGAGGTTCGCGGTCGGCGGTGACTGCTTCACCACTTGCGGAATTTTAACCTCACCCAATCCCCCGTAATTGATCGGTGGCAGCGCCGGCGCTACGTCGTATCGCGGCGCCGGAGGCGGGAGCGCCGGGAGCGGGCGGGACGGAAGTTGGCCGATAATCGGGCTGACCTTGTTCACAACGGGCGGCGCAACGACACCGGGTGCCGGGCGGAGTTTGTTGGCACTGCTTGCCGCATCGGCAGCATCGTCCAGCGCTTTGGCAGCGCCCGACGTAAGATCATCGATGAGGTGACCGACCCGATGCGTCGCTCCAGCACCAAGTGTTTGCAGAGCGAGCAAAGTGATCGCGGCTAGGGCAACCAACCGGATCCGAATGCCAGACGTGCTGCTGATCATCATTGTGACCCCTCATTCAATTCAATGGATGTGCCGCGCGCCATGACCAGTTCAGTCTTGGCGGCATTGGCGCTGTCACCGGTTTCAGCAATCAGGAAAGTCGTGCCGTCCGGATAGTCGAGGTTTTGCGACTGGCCGCCAGCAACTTCAACCGGCATGGCATTGAACGTACTGTTTTCGCCCGGCGAAACCACGAAGACAAAAACCGGCTTCGTCCGCCGATTATGCAAAACCGAAATGTCACCGCCAGCAGCAATTTTCGTGTCGCAAATCAACTCCAGCCGATAGCGTTCGGCACCAAAGGACAGGATCGTTCCAGCGGGAAAGCGCCATGTTGCCGACTGGCCGCCGGTCAAACTTCCCACTGTTTCAAACTGATAAGTCTTCAGCCCCGGCACCCAAGGTTTGCCAGCCGGCGTGTTGAGCGCCCGGAACACGTCAAGCGGCGTCGCGCCGCTATTCGTGACGGTGACGGAAACTGTATTGGTTACTGCATTCGTTGGTGTGTTCTCGCCGGGCATGGCCGGATCGGTTGGCTTACGTTCGGGATTGCCGTTTTCCGGCAGCAGTTCAGGAACGGGCAATGCGGCTGGAGTCGTCTTGTTACCGGGTGGGTTCGCGGCCGGCAGTCCGAATATCGTACCGACGACAACACCTGTCACAAGTGTCGTCCCTGCCACGGTGCCGCCAACGATTCGTTTCGCTTTGGCACTGATCCTGGGCTTCGGGAGATCGCTAAAGTCGCCACTCAATCGCTGCCAGCCATTGAGCTCAGCCGGGGTTGGTTCACGGAACGAACTCCGCACGTCGTCCAAAGAGTTCCGAGGGCTAGGGGCAATCTGACCATAGACGATACCCTGATAGGCCTTCGGGTTACCAAACTGGCCATCGAGATCGACGTAGTTGCTATTAACCTTCGGCTGGTTACTAGTGCGTATACCCGTATAGACCGGTTGCAACGACTCCCATTGCTGGCC
>JANNSA010000346.1:0-2055 GCA_031402115.1 Hyphomicrobiaceae bacterium
CCGACACGACTCAAACAGCAGCCACCATGCGGGACCCGCATCGCGTGCTGGTCGGTGCGCATGACACAATCAACAATCGCGGCCAGATCCGTGCGCTCGATGCGGCCGGTTATGCTGGTCCCTTGTCATTTGAGCCGTTCGCCGCTGCGGTGCATGCTGCGACGAACATCGAGGCCGATCTGCGAGCCAGCATTGATCATCTTGCCAGCCTGCCGTGACCGGCGGCTGACGACGCGTTTCCTGAGTCTTTGACTTGGGAAAACCTACCGGTGGGCTTGCTGACGAGTCACCCGGACGACAACCAGGAGGAAACGATTCATGAAGCGCATTTTGCTCGCCGCCGTTGCTGTTGCAGCGCTGTCCACCCCTTCGTTCGCCGGCAATATCGGCGTGTCGATGGCGAACTCCGACACCTTCCTGACCGTGCTGCGCAAGGGCATTGAGAAGGCCGGCACCGATATGGGCCAGCCGGTCCAGATCGAAATCGCTGACGACGACGTGTCCAAGCAGCTGTCGCAGATCCAGAACTTCATCGCCGCCAAGGTCGATGCCGTGATCGTCAACGCTGTTGACACCTCGGCCACCGCGCCAATGACCAAGCTGGCCAATGACGCTGGCATCCCGATTGTTTACGTCAACCGCCAGCCGATCGACGTAGACGCACTCGGCGCAAAGGGCGCGTTTGTCGCTTCGAACGAAGTCGATTCGGGTACGCTGCAGACGCAAGAAGTTTGCAAGATGATTGGCGGCAAGGGCGATATCCTCGTTATGGTCGGCGATCTCGCCAACCAGGCAGCCGTGCAGCGGACCAAGGACATTCACGATGTCATGGCCACAGATGCCTGCAAGGGCATGAAGATCATCGACGAGCAGACCGCTGTTTGGGATCCGGTCAAGGCGCAGGATCTGATGACCAACTGGATCGCCGCCGGCCACAAGCCCGTCGCAGTCATCGCCAACAATGACAACATGGCGATCGGTGCGATCAACGCCATGAAGGCGGCTGGCTGGAAGATGACCGACGTGGTCGTCGCTGGCATCGACGCCACGCAGGAAGCACTCGCTGCCATGAAGGCCGGCGATCTCGACGTCACCGTGTTCCAGGATGCCTTTGGCCAGGGCTCAGGCGCCGTTGCCACAGCGGTCAAGCTGGTCAAGGGCGAGAAGGTCGACGCCAAGGTCTATATTCCGTTCCAGCTGGTGACCCCAGCGAACATGGATCAGTACATGGCGAAGAACTAAGAAGTCTTGGGGGGGCGCGCCGCCGCCGCATGGCGCGTCCCCGCCGCTTTGACAACCTGGGTCGCTGTCATGATCAGCCCATCCACCATGAAGATCGTCCGTGAGAGCGGGGCCGTGCCTGGGTCGGACTATCTTCTGGAAGTCTCGGGTGTCCGAAAGGAATTCCCCGGCGTCATAGCGCTGGACGATGTTGAGTTCCGCTTGAAGCGCGGCACGGTGCACGCCCTGATGGGCGAGAACGGCGCCGGCAAGTCAACCTTGATGAAGATCATCGCGGGCATCTATACGCCGGACAAGGGGTCGTTCCGACTGCGCGGCCAGGAGATCAGACTCACCAGTCCACTCGATGCGATGGAAAACGGCATTGCCATGATCCATCAGGAACTCAACCTGATGGCGCCAATGACGGTAGCTGAGAACATCTGGATCCGGCGTGAGCCAATCGGCCGCTTCGGATTGATTGATCACGGTGCGATGCGCCGCCAGACGGCACACCTATTCCAGCGCCTGAACATCGGCATTGACCCCGATATTCTGGTAGGCGACCTGACGGTTGCCAACCGGCAGATGGTCGAAATCGCCAAGGCGGTTTCCTATGATTCGGATGTGCTGATCATGGATGAGCCGACCTCGGCGCTAACTGAGCGCGAAGTCGAGCACCTGTTCAAGATCATCCGCAGGCTGCAAGCCGACGGCAAGGGCATCATTTACATCACGCACAAAATGCATGAGTTGTTCGAAATCGCTGATGAAGTGTCGGTGTTCCGTGATGGCAAGTACATCGCCACCAGACCGGCCAGCGAACTGACCCGC
>JANNSA010000347.1:0-10915 GCA_031402115.1 Hyphomicrobiaceae bacterium
GACCGGCTTTAGCAAGGTAGCCCAACCACCCTCGGGTCGTGCACCAGACTTGGCCCGCCAAACCGTCACCAGTTGCACAGTTTCTTGCTGGTCTTCTTCAAGCTGTATGTTGTGTTCTGCGAATCGTTGTCAATATTGATCTGCACAGTGTCTGATGAACCGGATTCGAACAATTTGAGCGGCGACAGCGCGTCAATCGTCAGTCGACCATTGGCCTCTGTCAGCGTGACCTGGCCTCCGTCAGAATCCAGCTTGCATGCCAACACCGACCCGCCGCCCGTGCAGATTAAAGTGTTAAGAAACAACTCCTTGCGCTCACGCATGTACGCGAAAATGTAGTCCTGATGTTCCTCGCCGGCATTCTTGTCGTTGGTAAAGCCATACTGGATCATCACCCTGGCGGCCAACTGACCGGCGTTCTTCGCGAGATGCGCTTTGTCATAGGTACGCTCGTAGCAGCCGCGGATGCCGGCCTGGGCTGGTGTCACGGCGAGAAGCAAGGCGATCGCTATGGCAACGCGCAACATCGGGTACACTCCAGACCAGACCTGACAGGGAAACTACTGAAGATTGGCTTGGCACGTTTTGCAGAGCAAGTGGCGTAGTCGGCGAATGACCAGACATTGCCAGTGCTGGCTTGCAAGCGCGGATCAGCTTACATGACGGATTACCGCAAAGCCCTTGAGCAAGCAGGCCATGGCCGAAACGTCGAACACTGAGCGCAAAACCCTGATCCTGACCGGCGCCTCGCGCGGCATCGGGCACGCCACGGTCAAGCGGTTCGCGTCAGCCGGCTGGCGGGTACTCGCCTGTTCGCGGCATGCATTTCCGGAAGACTGCCCTTGGGAGATGGGGCGCGATGATCACATCCAGGCTGATTTGGCTGACCCGGCCGGCACGCGCGTGGCGATCGCGCTGATGCGCGAGCGGCTGAAGGCGCAAGGCGGACGGTTGAACGCGCTGGTCAACAATGCCGCGATCTCGCCGAAAGGTGCCGAAGGCGCGCGGCTCGGCTCACTCGACACGGCGCAGGAGGACTGGGAAAAGGTGTTCCAGGTCAACTTCTTTGCGCCCATCATGCTCGCACGCGGCCTGTTGGCGGAACTTGAAGCCGCCAAGGGCGCCGTCGTCAACGTCACGTCGATTGCCGGTGGCCGAGTGCACCCGTTCGCTGGCGCGGCCTACGCCACGTCAAAGGCGGCGCTGGCCTCGTTGACGCGCGAGATGGCTTCGGACTTTGGCCGCCGCGGCATCCGGGTCAACGCCATCTCACCTGGCGAGATCGATACCGCCATTCTGTCACCGGGCACCGACCGCATCGTCCGCGAGCAAATTCCGATGCAACGCCTGGGTGAACCCGAGGAGGTCGCCAAGGCGATCTACTTCCTGTGCACCGACGCCTCAAGTTATGTGAATGGGGCCGAGTTGCACATCAATGGCGGACAGCACGTTTGAGGCTCAGCACCGGTATACGACCAGCGAATTGGCGACGGGCCGCCTGGCTGGTATTCGCGGCAATCGGACTGGTCGGCACGGTGCGCGCTCAGGAAGCGCCAGCGGTCCTGGCGCCGCCACCTTGGGCCCTGGAACAAGTTCAGCTCAGCGACATGCCGCTGTCATTGCGTTTCCGCAATCGCGCGCGCTTTGACGACATCGAAGTGCTAACGCGCGCTGACCGCCAGGTCTGGCTGGAAAACTGCGCCCCGCTCCTGTGTGCTGCGGACGCCGGACAAGCCGACAGCGCTCCGGTGACGCCCGATGCGGTGCCTGGCACATTGACGGGCCAGTCCCCACCGGACAGCAGTGGTGGCACTATCACCGCCTGGTTCGCAGACCCGGTGCAAAGGTTGGGCGACGGCGCGCTTGGGCCGGTCAACGCCGCCCGGCTGGAAGTGCGCGATGGCAACCAGAACCCGCACACGCTGGAATTGCCTGTAGATCAGGCGTTTGTCGATGTCGTGCCGCGCCTGATCGACCTCGACGGCGACAAGGCTGTCGAGGTCATGGTGGTCAAGGCGGAGGTCGGCCAGGGCGCAACACTGGCGATCATCAAGCTGGAGGCGAGCGGCCTCCGGATCATCGGCCAGAGCGTGGCGCAAGGTGGCATAGCGGATTGGCTGAAACCAGCCGGAGTCGCGGATTTCGACGGCGACGGCCGCCTCGATATTGCCGTGGTGCGCAATCCAGGACCCGACGGCCGGCTGCACTTGTGGGCTTACGCTGGTGGCACAATGCAGCCGAGATTGTCATTGCGCGGGTTTTCCAATCACGCAGCTGGCCTGACGGTGGACAGCATGAGCGTCGCCGGTGACTTCGACGGCGACCAGATCGCTGACCTTGCACTGCCATCGGCGGACCGCCGCGCGCTACGGGTAATCAGTTTCCGCGGCGGCCAGATGGCTGAGCCGCTGCACGTCGAGCTGCCCGCCGCAATCGTCACGAACCTGCTGGTGGTGCCGCAAGATGGCGCCCGGCCAGCCTTGGTATTCGGTCTCGACGACGGCAGCGTCGCCATCGTTGGCCGCGTGCCCAGCCCACCCTGACACTTGTGGTCAGCGTGCAGGCAACAAAACTCGGCCGCATTCAGCTTACCTCCTTGGTTTGGAAATCAAGCTGGAGTGAAGCGACGTGGCAAAAGACCTCAATTTCGCGCGTGCAGCCATTGCCATCGGACTGGCGTTAGCGACATCGTTTGGCACATTCAGTGGCTTAGCAGTCGGCGGAGCCAGGCCAGCGTCGGCAGCCGATCTCGGCGGCGACATTCCGGACTTCGAGCCACCGGACTTGCCGTCGCCATCGCTCAATCACTATTACGCTGGCTTGCGCGGTGGAGCCGTGTTCACCAACAACACAGAGTTTGATCTGAAGTTAGCTTCGGTCTCCACGGAGTATGGTGCGCCCGGCTTCTACGGCTCGGCAATGGCTGGTTACGACCTGTCAGGCGGGCGCGGCAATGGTTGGCGGCTGGAAGCCGAACTCGCTTACTTGCGCAGCTCCGTCGATACGCACACCGTCACCGGCCTCGGCTCGCTCGACGGCACCGGCACCCGCAGCGCTTTGATCGGCTTCGCCAATGCCTATTATGATCTCGCGATGACCGAGAACGCGCGCATTTTCCTGGGTGGCGGCATCGGTATTGCCAATGTTGGACTGAATGATCAGGGCACCGCGCCAACCGGCACCGTGTTGAACTCATCCGCCACGGCGTTTGCGTGGAACCTGACTTCGGGCGTCAATCTGGCGCTCAGCAGCAACCTCGATTTCGAACTCGGCTACCGCTACCTGCGCATCGAAAATGCTGGTTTGACCGCCGTCGATGGCACGTCCAACAGCGTTGACTCGAGCGACCATATCGTCTTTGCTGGCGTGCGCTACAAGTTCTGACACTTGCCACAATTCACAGTTCCCGGTCAGAACTCCGGCGTCGCACGGGCGATGATCGCGGCATGATCGGCACGGGCGAGGCCGCTGCCGTAGAGGCGGTGCGGTGTGGCGGGATCGAGCCGCGCGGCGATGTAGGCGTCGGCGACTGCAGGCGGTGCGTGCTTGCGCAGGAGGCTAGCCGCCGCGCACCGGGCCAGCCCCTCCATGAAGGCCCGCATGTTGAGTTCGATGTCGCGCGGCCGGTGCAGGTAATCGCGGACGCGCTCGATCGCGGCGGCCAGCACCCGGTCGCCACCATGCTCGGCAGCCAGATTGTCAAGCACCAGAGCCGCAGCGTCCGGCTCTTTCATCAGCACGCGCAGCACGTCGAGACCCATGATATTGCCGGAGCCCTCCCAGATCGCGTTGACGGGGGCTTCACGATAGGCGCGCGCCAGCAGTCCGGCCTCGACATAGCCATTGCCGCCCAGACATTCCATGCACTCATGGAGATGCGCCGGCGCCGACTTGCACACCCAATATTTGGCAATCGGCAACATCAGCCGTCGCCAGGCGCGTGACAGCGGCTCGTCAGGTTCATCGAAGGCGCGCGCCAAGCGAAACGCCAGTGCCGTCGCAGCCTCGCTATCCAGCGATAGATCGGCAAGCACTGCCGCCATCATCGGGTGCTCGGACAGGCGCTTACCCAAGGTCTTCCGGTGGCGGGCGTGATGCAGGGCGTTGGCAACGCCAAGCCGCATCAGCGCTGCCGAGGACACGACGCAATCAAGCCGCGTGTAGGTGACCATCTCGATGATGGTAGCGACACCGTGCCCCTCTTCGCCCAGCAACTCGCCATGAGCATTGACCAGCTCGACTTCAGACGAGGCATTGGAGCGGTTTCCGAGCTTGTCCTTCAGGCGCTGCAGCCTGAGGCCATTGCGCTTTCCATCGGGTTCAAACCGGGGCACGACGAAACAGGAAAGGCCGCCCGGCGCCTGCGCGAGCATCAGGAAGGCGTCGCTCATGGGCGCTGACAGAAACCATTTATGGCCCGTCAGCCGGTGGCCCCGCACGCCGTCGCTGGCGCTGCGCTCGGCGCCGGTCATGTTGGCGCGCACATCGGAGCCACCCTGCTTCTCCGTCATGCCCATGCCAAATGTGACCGAGCGCTTTTCCTCAGCCCGCCTGAAGGCCGGATCGTAGGCAGTGGCCAGGATGCGCGGCAGCCAATTTCGCGCCATCTCAGGTGTTGTGATCAGCGCTGCCACGGCGGCATTCGTCATGGTGACGGGGCAGCAATGCCCGGCCTCCATCTGCACAGCTATAAACGAGCCTGCCGCGCGCGTGACGTTGGCCCCCGGCTTCACCGCGCCGCCGTCCGCCAGATGCAGCCATGAGCCGCAGTGCAACCCCTCGCCCATGCTCAGCGCCATGCATTGATGATAGGCGGGGTGATAGCGCACGAAATCGTGCCGGTTGCCTTGCGCATCGTGCGTTTCCAGTTCGGGCGGATGCGCGTTCGCCAAGCGGCCGCGCTCCAGCGCCTCGGCACTGCCCGCCCGCGCGCCAAACGCCTTGAGCCGCTTGCCGCTCTCGCCGCCACCCTCGCGCTTGACGGCTTCCGTCAGGGCCAGATCGCTGGAATACAGGTTCAAATCCGCGAATGGCGGGCTCTGATTGACCACGGCATGGGTCGCAAATGGCTCAAGCGGCAGCATGGTTTGGCTCTCGTTGACCGAGCCGATCGATGACGCGGTGACGGCAGTTATGTTGCCTTAGTTCAACGTTCAGCCACCAGCAAGAACTCGTGCCTTGTCGGCGCCGGGGACTCGCCCTACACAACTCATTTTGATGGCATCCAATCTCAAACTCGCGAAATCCAGCTTTCCGCACCGGCACTTGTTGACGGTGGAAAACCTGACTGCCGCCGAGATCACAACTCTGCTTGATCTGGCGGAGGAAGCCGCCGAGAGCAACCGCCGGGTCGACAAGAGCCGCGATACGTTGAAGGGCCGCACGCTCATCAACTTATTCTTCGAAGCTTCCACGCGCACACAAAGTTCGTTCGAGATCGCCGCCAAACGGCTTGGTGCTGACGTCGTCAACCTCGCGGTCAGCCAGTCCGCCGTCAACAAGGGCGAGACGCTGATCGACACAGCCATGACGCTGAACGCCATGCGGCCGGACATGCTGGCGGTGCGTCATCATGCGGCCGGCGCCGTGGAATTGCTGGCGGCCAAGGTCGATTGCTCGGTGATCAATGCCGGCGACGGCGCGCATCAGCACCCGACGCAAGCGCTGCTTGACGCACTCACCATCCGCCGCAACAAGGGCCGCATCGCCGGCCTGACCATCGCCATTTGCGGCGACATCGTGCATTCGCGCGTTGCCCGCTCCGGCATTGGCCTGTTCAACACGCTCGGCGCGCGCGTGCGCATTGTGGCGCCGTCAACGCTGCTGCCGCCCGACGCGCACCGGCTTGGCTGCGAAGTGTTCACACGCATGGACGAGGGCCTGGCCGATGCTGATATCGTCATGATGTTGCGCCTGCAGGAAGAGCGCATGACCGGCTCGTTTATCCCGTCAAAGCGCGAGTACTTCCACTTCTTTGGCCTCGATCACGAGAAGCTCAGCCGCGCCAAGCCAGACGCGCTGGTCATGCATCCAGGGCCCATGAACAGAGGTGTTGAAATCCATTCGGCGGTCGCCGATGATCCGCGCAGCGTCATCCGCGAGCAGGTGGAAATGGGTGTCGCCGTGCGCATGGCCGTGCTGACAGCGCTCGGCCGCCACTTGCGGAACCATTGATCAGCGTGCGGATGGTCTCATGCCGGGTAACAAAAACAAGCCCATAGCGCTGTTCAACGCTTTGCCGTCGCGCGTCGCCGAGGCGAGTTACACGGCGGCGTGTGGCGGCGATACGCGGCATCTGTTTCAAGAAATGTGCGGGCTCGACCCCGGGCAACTGATCGACATCGACATCGAGATGATCGACCACTTGCCCGATCCCGGCGAACTGGCTGGAGTGATCATCTCGGGCTCCGCCAGCATGGTGACGGAAAAGCACGCCTGGTCCGAGCGGGCCGCTGATTGGGTACGTCAGCACCATGGCAAAGTGCCTGTCCTTGGCGTCTGCTTCGGCCACCAACTGCTGGCCCACGCTTTGGGCGGCACAGTAGCTTGGACAGCTTCTGGGCCCGAGTACACGACGGTCGACGTGGCACTGACCCCGGCGGCTCGCGATGACAGCTTGTTTGCCGGTCTGCCAGCCGTGTTCAAGGCGCAATCGGCGCATCATCAAACCGTCGTTCACTTGCCCGACAGCGCCATCGAGCTGGCGTCTGGCTATTCCGGCATCCAATCCGCCCGGTTTGGCGCGCAGTGCTGGGGCGTACAGTTCCACCCTGAAATGACAGAAGCCGCCAACCGGGCACTGCTGCAGATCTTTGCCGCAGGCTTACAGGTAGCTGGCGTCGACGTGGCAGGCGAACTCAGCCGGCTCCAGCCCTCGCCAGACGCCACGCGTGTGCTCACCAATTTCACGAAGCTGGCGCTCGCCTAGAGCATCGCGCCCCGACAACGCGACCCGGGCAATTTCCGCCAAATGTCGCCAAACGGAACCCAGGCGCGACGGCGCGGTCTTATCACGCTGCCCGTTTTAGAACAGGCGCAACCGGCTAACCCGGCTCGCTGAACCTTTTACCGGTCAAAGCGTTATCGTCGCAGCAGGTCTTGTCTCAGCACTGGCCAAACAGCAGCGTTTTGTTTACGTTTCCACGTCACTGTCACCTCCGGCAATGAGACACAACTTCGTCTCAAACCCGCCTTAACCCTGATGGCCTTAGCGCGGCGCCGGGGTCGCTTGAGTCTAGCTGGCCTATGCTGTTGGCGTAGCGTATCGAGAGGGGCCGTTCGATGTTTGGAGTCAAGAGCTTAGCCGAGCGGCTCCGCGCATTGAGTGCACCCTTGATCGCGCTTGGCGGCGTGCTGATGGCAATCGGCGCCGGTGCACCTGCAAGGGCCGCCGAGCCGGTGATGCCGGCGCAAGTGCGCGCCGACTACGTCATCACCTTCAACGGCCTGGAACTCGGCAATTTCGTCTGGGATTCGAGCTTCAAAGCTGGCCAGTACAAGGTCGGCAGCAACGCCAAATTGTCAGCGCTGTTCGGCGCCTACCAATGGCACGGCGTCACGCGCGCCATGGGTTCGTATGCGCGCGGTGCGGTGCGTCCGTCGGTCTACGCCTTCAAGTTCAAGGCGACTGACAAGGACGGTCAGGTCGACATGCGCTTCACCAAAGGCAACATCACCGAACTGAAGAACCAGCCGATCGACCGTGGCTCGACCGAGCGGGTTGCTGTGACACGCGATCATCTGCTCAATGTCATGGACCCGTTGAGTGCTGTGATGGCACTGTCGACGCCGGTCGGTGGCAAGCTTGATGCCGGCTCGCCCTGTACGCGCCGGATTGCGGTATTCGACGGCAAGCAGCGATTTGACTTGGCTCTGTCGTACCTGCGCAAGGAGGCTGTGCAGGCCGCCGGCGCCAGCTTCGCCTTTGTCTGCAAGATCCGGTACATCCCGATAGCTGGCCACAAGAACAATTCCGAGACCAAATTCATGGTCGAGAACACCGGCATTGAAATCTGGCTGGCGCCGATCGACTACGCCAACGTCTATGTGCCCACCAACATCCTGATCCCGACCTGGGCGGGCTCGGTGGAAATCGCCTCACGCCGCGTCCAAATCGACATGACCGGCACCGGCAAGCTTGCCGCCGCCAGCGAGTAGCCCAGGCTACCCCAAACCGGCATTTTGTAGGGTGCGAACAAGCAACTCCGCCGTATCGTACCTGAGGCCGGCGCTGGAGCCCGCTATGGTGCGATACGGCGGAGTTGCCTTTCGCACCCTACGGTTGCTGGCCACTGACCTCAGCGGGCGCCATCGCATCCGCCACCCGGCTCACAACACGGCATGGCGGGCGCGGGCGCCGCGCTCGATCGCGGCAATTACCAGCTTCGATAGCTTCAGTCGTTGGCTGAGTAGTTCGAGGAAGCGCAACTCCTCCTGGCCGACATTGCGATCAACTGCCGCAATCTCCACCGCCAGCGCGTAAGTCGTCTCGCGCAACGCGTCAGGCGTCGCGTCGGTGATCTGCGTCAGGATGCGGAGCAGCCCATCCTCGCCCGCCAGCACCTTGCCGCAATCCTCGGCGGTCGCCACCAGCAGACTATCATTGAAGTCTGCGAACACCGGCAACGAGCTGACGATCTGGCCGATGCGCGCCAGTTCCTTGTCGGTCATGGTGCGGTCAACCGCCGCCATGGTGACCATCACGGAGATCAGGGCAGCGTGGTGCGTCAGGCACTTCGAGGCGGGCATGGCGGTCTCCGGGGGTGCGAGCCGGAACCATCATGCTCCGGCCGCTTTCGGGTAGCCCGTAACCCGGTTGCTCCGCAAGTTGATGATCCGTCACATGCCGGCTGCTGGCGGCCGCCTCGCGTCATCCAAACGCATGACGATGGGCCTCGCCACCCGCTGTGCTGGAGCAATCCAACTCCCTTCGGTGGAGAACAGCGCATCATGCAGCACACCCTCATCATCGTGTCGGCCGCCCGTCACGTTCACACTTCCACTCCAGCCCTACCCCTGCCAAGCGGGGGGCCGAGGCGCCAGCGCAAGTCCCTGACTGGGTTCCAGCTTCTGAACTTGCTGCCGAATCTAAATCGACATCGTCCAACATCAAAGAAGGGTGGTGTAGGGGTTCGATCCCCTCGACATGAGGGCGCGATCGGCTGCCCTCAGCCCGCCATACGGCGCAATGGCCGCGGTTTGCCCACGGTTGCGGCGTTCTGCCTAAGAAACAGGCACACGCAGGCCCTGGGCAAAGCCTTCGTCGCCCGCTATGCCAGCGGCTTAGAGGGCAGCCATGCCGGGAACCGGCGTGTTTGTCGCGTGCGGACTGATGCTTGACGAGAGCAGTCGGCCGCCGCCCGGGAGAGCCGATGCCATGAAGAAGATTGAAGCCATCATCAAGCCGTTCAAGCTCGACGAGGTCAAGGAAGCGCTGCAGGAAGTTGGACTGCAGGGCATCACGGTGACCGAAGCCAAGGGCTTTGGCCGCCAGAAGGGCCATACGGAGCTGTATCGCGGCGCCGAATACGTCGTCGACTTCCTGCCCAAGGTGAAAATTGAAGTCGTCATCAACGATGACCAGCTGGAAAAGGCACTGGAAGCGATCCAGAACGCCGCCCGCACGGGCAAGATCGGCGATGGCAAGATCTTCGTGCTCGACGTGCTGGAAGCGATCCGCATCCGCACCGGCGAGACGGGCAATGATGCGATTTGAGGGGGTGAGTGGTGAGGTCGTGAGCGGGGCAGTAGGCAGCGGGCAGCGGGCAGCCCGCGAACCACACACTCACCTGAACTCGTCTCACCACTCACTATTCACCATTCACGATCTCACCAAAACAGAGGGACAAAAATGACTGACGCCAAAACCGTTCTGCAGAAGATGAAAGACAACGACGTCAAGTTCGTCGACCTGCGTTTCTCCGATTTCCGCGGCAAGGTGCACCACGTCACCCAGGACGTGTCGACGATTGACGAGAGCGTGTTTGCCGACGGCATCATGTTCGACGGCTCTTCCATTGCCGGCTGGCGCGATATTCATATGTCCGACATGACGCTGATGCTCGACGCCAGCACGGCGCATATGGACCCGTTCTTCGCCCAGACCACGATGGCGATCTTCTGCGACGTGGTTGAGCCGACCACCGGCGAATTGTATGAGCGCGATCCGCGTTCCATCGCCAAGCGCGCCGAAGCCTACATGAAGCAGACCGGCGTCGGCGACACCGCCTATTTCGGCCCGGAAGCCGAGTTCTTCATTTTCGACGACGTGCGCTTCACGACGGACGCCTATCACACCTCATTCAAAGTGGATTCGTCGGAGCTGCCGACCAATACCGGCACCGAATACGAGATGGGCAATCTCGGCCATCGCCCGCGCATGAAGGGTGGCTACTTTCCGCTGCCGCCCGTGGATAGCTGCCAGGACATCCGCTCGGAAATGCTCTCTGTCATGTCCGAGATGGGCGTCACGGTGGAGAAGCACCACCACGAAGTCGCCTCGGCCCAGCACGAACTCGGTGTAAAATTCGGCCCGATGGTGACGATGGCCGACCACATGCAGATCTATAAATATGTCTGCCACAACGTCGCCCAGGCCTATGGCAAGTCGGTCACCTTCATGCCAAAGCCGATTTTCGGCGACAATGGCTCGGGCATGCACGTGCACCAATCGATCTGGAAAGGCGGCAAGAACCTGTTCGCCGGCAACAAATACGCCGATCTCAGCGACATGGCGCTGCATTACATCGCAGGCATCCTGAAGCACGCCAAGGCGCTCAACGCCTTCACCAACCCGACCACCAACAGCTATAAGCGCCTGGTGCCGGGCTACGAGGCCCCGGTGCTGCTCGCCTACTCGGCGCGGAACCGCTCGGCCTCGTGCCGAATCCCGCACGTGACGAACCCGAAGGCCAAG
>JANNSA010000348.1:0-2705 GCA_031402115.1 Hyphomicrobiaceae bacterium
CGACTAAGGCCCTCTACGGCTTGGATAATCCGAAGACGGCCGGCTTCGGACGCCAATGCCTTCTGGCCCGCCGCCTCGTCGAGCGGGGCGTGCGCCACACCCTCCTCCTGCATGGCGTGCAGATTGGCAAGGACAGTTGGGATGATCACGGCAACGTGAAAGACGGCATGACAAAACACAGTGGCGAGGTAGATTTACCCGTATCTGGGCTGCTGGCCGACCTCAAGCAGCGCGGGTTGCTCGACGAAACGCTCGTCGTTTGGGCATCCGAGATGGGACGCACGTCGTTTGTAAATGGGAGCGTTGGGGACAAAGTCGGGCGTGACCACAACGGCCACGCGCTGTGCATGTGGATGGCTGGCGGCGATATCAAAGGCGGCGCCACGGCCGGCGGGACCGACGATTTCAGCCTTTGTGCGGCGGAGGAGCCGATCCCCATCCGAGACATCCATGCGACGCTCCTTAATCTCCTGGGCGTCGACGATGAACTCCTGACCTATCACTTCGGTGGCCGCATTCGCCGACTCACTGACATCGGCGGCGACGTGCTCGATCAGATCATCGCTTAGCCGATATTTCGCCGAAACTGGCTAGACCGACACCTTGCCGGCCGTTTCTAAAACGGTCGACTATGAAGCCGTGTGTGGGTCAAGTGTGATTCTACATAATATCTTCGATTGTTGACCAGTATCACGCGCGCATCCGTTTCTGGCACTTCAACTCGACCGCCCGGCCTCGACGCGCACGCAAACCAGCCGCCGCAAACATCAGCACCAGCGTTGCCGGTTCGGGCACGGCGGCGTTCGCACGTCGTCGGCGCCGCCCAGGCGGTAGTTGACAGTGACGAACGACCGCCACCAGGGCGACGAACTCCGACATGGCGATGCGTAGGCGGCGGAGCATAGCGCGAGCCTAGCAGTCGCAGGCCGAACCGGCAGAGGTTGGTACGGGGAATGGTGCGTAGTTCTATCTAACTCCTTTTAGCATCTTGCGTTTGATCACGCGCCGGGGCTCGAGCATCGAATCGTATTTCTTCGGCCTGCGTTTGCGTAAGCGCGGTTCGAAACGATTCGGCCGGTCGGCAACACGGTGAGTTGCGACAGCTTCAAGGAACTGCTGGTACAGGTTTCGCCGATGCGCCCCGTCACGGTCACCTTGAACGGCGAAGAGCGGCTGAAACGCTTCCAGCGTCTGGATCGTGCCTTTGAAGCTGATTGCTCTTGGCTCGATTCCGTGTTTGATTGCAGCTTGAGCAATGATCGTGCGGATGAGATTATAAGCCAGCACGTGCGTCCAGATCTCCTTTCGTACCAGCTCCGGCGTCTTGCAACGCAAGATGTCCATCTGCATCGTTTGCTTCAGCGATCGCAGATCGAGCTCGGCATTCCAGCGCGCACGATAAAGTTCCGCCAAGTCGCCAGCCGTCACCTCGGCATCCAGTAACGTTGAAACAACGATCATACTTCGGCAGCGGAATCCCGGCTGCTGAATTCGCACGCGTGTTTCACGGATCGTGAGTCGCTCGGGAAGCGATTTGAGAGTTTGCCAGTCGATCGAGCGAATGCGACCTGGGCGGCGCCACTCGACAATGTGATCATCCTTCCCCAATCGCTTACCACTCCTGAAGTCCACCCTGCGGCAATGATGGATGCGAGTGACCGTGTCGACGCCACGCTGCTTGAGCAGGAAGATTTCGTGCCACGCACACATGTACCGGTCGGCGAGGAGGACATCTCCGGGAGTCAAGATGTCCCACAGCTTGCGGAGCATTCCCAGTTCGCTGTGACCCTTGCCTGAATAACTGCAGATGCCCAGATCGAGCACAGCGCCACACGAGAGAGAGAAGAACGCTGCGATCCGCGCCAGCGGGAACCCGACGCCGAGTCTCTGTTGAGGAGGCTGCGGATAAGCCTGTTGGTTCTCCCGAGTATCGGGCATCGACACGGTCGAACCATCGTAGGTCAAGACGCGGCGACCTTTCCAAAGCCACTCTTTCTTGACGCTGCTATCCAATGATTGCCCAGCTTTGCGTGCAACCTCGGCATAGAACTCTTCGGGGAGTCGTGGCAGTAGGCGCCGGTTTCCGCTGAGCAAGGACGCCGTCCTCGTGAGACGCGATGGGCGATCAAGCGCGCGACGGCCGCACGACAGGAATGATCCTGGCTCAGGACTTGGCCAAGAAAGACCCACAGCGTGACCAGCGGTGAATAGATCCGGTCCAGCCAGACAACATCCAATGCTTTCAATGCTTGCGCTATCGCACTTTCCGAAAGTACATCCGTGAACGGCAACTCGCCGTCCTGCAGAAATTGCCGCCGCAGAAAACGCACTTGTTCGCGAAATCGACGGTGATTAGAAAACGACATGATGAGGCCTCCTTGCCGGTGATGGGTGTGTGACAACTCCATCTACGCAAGAGAGGCCTCTTTTACCTATATCAATTCAGCGCAACACCTTACGTGGGAACTACGCACCATTCGTTGGTACGGGATGAGGAAAGCAAGAAGTGGGCGCTCGCCTAGAACATCGCGCGGGGGAATTACTTCTTACGTATCCATAGGAAGATCGCGAGTCCCAATCCCAACGTTAATGCGACCACGGGGGCTAGCTGTGGTTCCATGAACCTCGCCTCGCCGTACAAGAAAGTATATCCGATTACGAACAGACCTATAGCGAATAATACACGTTGTATGCGGCGTTCGTTC
>JANNSA010000349.1:0-6783 GCA_031402115.1 Hyphomicrobiaceae bacterium
GTGAGTTGGCGGGGGCGATGAGTGGCCAGTAGGTCGGGTCGACATCTGGAGACCCGACATTCGCGGGTGGCGCCCGCAATGGGCGCCGGCCGCCGAAGGGATGGCTCGTCCGGGAATGTCGGGTCTCGCAAAGCGCTCGACCCGACCTGCCATGCGCTACCTCTTCCGGCGCGCGCTCGGCCGTGACATGAGTGGCGACGCAATCACGGAGCCGTGCCATGCCAACTGACACCCCGACGCCACCAGCCGCTGACATCGTCACGGCCGCAGTGCTGGTGATTGGCGACGAGATTTTGTCGGGGCGCACCAAGGACAAGAACATCGGCTGGATCGCCGATCATCTCACTTCCATAGGCATCCAGCTCAAGGAAGTCCGCATTGTCGCGGACGACACTGGCGAGATCGTCGCCGGGCTCAACGCGCTGCGGCAACGCTACGACTACGTCTTCACCACAGGCGGCATCGGCCCGACCCATGACGATATTACTGCCGACGCCGTTGCTCAGGCGTTTGGCGTCGGCATCGACATCGACCCGCGCGCCGTCGCTGTGATGGCGCCACATTATGCCTCGCGCGGGCTTGAGTTCACGCCCGCGCGGCTGCGCATGGCGCGGATCCCCGTGGGTGCTGAGCTGGTTGATAATCCGGTCTCGAAGGCGCCGGGCTTCATGATTGGCAATGTCATTGTCATGGCCGGCGTGCCCAACATCATGCAAGCCATGCTGGAATCCGCGACGGCCTATTTGCGCACCGGCCGCAAGATGGTGTCGGCGTCGGTCACTGTGTTCCGGCCGGAAAGCGATCTGGCGGAGCTGTTTGGCGCCGTCCAGCAGGTTTTCCCGGGCGTTGTCATGGGCAGCTATCCCTTCATCGACGAGGGCCGCTTCGGTGCGCATCTGGTGCTGCGCTCCATTGAACCTGCCGAAGTCGCCGCCGCCGAAGCCGAACTGCGCCGTCGCTTGTTAGCGGCCGACATGGAGCCGATCTGATGCCGATTGAGTCACTTGAGCCGATTGAGCCAATTGAGCCAATTGAGAATGAGCTGCCGTTGCCGTCCGTCGCTGGCATCGAGGCGGCCTATCAAGCGCTTGATCCGTTGTTTCGCGACACCGCCCTGTTCAATCATCCGGCCGCCGACGACGCACTGGGGCACCGGCTCAGCCTGAAGGTGGAATCACTCAATTCGACCCGCGCCTTCAAGGGACGCGGCACCGACTGGTTCATGCAAGCGCACGGGGCCGATCCGCGTCCGCTGGTCGCCGCATCAGCCGGCAATTTCGGCCAGGGCCTGGCTCTAGCAGCGCGCAAGCATAGCCGTTCGCTGATCATGTTCGCGAGCATAAACGCGAGCGCATTAAAGATTGAGGCGATGCGCCGGTTCGGTGCCCGGATCATACAATCCGGCGCCGATTTCGACGCCGCCAAACTGGCCGCACAAGCCTATGCGCATGACAACAAATGCCAATTCGTTGAAGATGGCGCCGACCCGCGCATCGCCGAGGGAGCCGGCACGATGGCGCTGGAAATGACACGGACTGGCCAGCGCTTCGATACGCTGCTGGTGCCGCTCGGCAATGGGTCGCTGCTGACTGGAATCGGCACTTGGTACAAGGCTAAGGCCGCGACCACGCACGTGATCGGAATCGTCGCTGAAACCAGTCCCGCCATGCTGCGGTCGTTCCAGGCTGGCCATGCGATCGCCACACCGGCCGCCCCGACGATCGCCGACGGCATCGCTGTGCGCGAGCCAGTCGCCTATGCCTTGCGCTCAATGGTTGGCACGGTCGACGATGTCTGGACCGTCAGCGAGGCCAATATCCGTCTGGCGATGCGCTTTTGTCACCAGCACTATGGCCTGATGGCGGAACCGGCGGGCGCCGCCGGCATCGGCGCTGCACTCGAGCATCGCGCCCGGCTGCAGGGACAATCCGTCGGCACAATTTTGTGTGGCAGCAATCTTACTCTGGCGCAGGTCAAGGAATATTTGGGCTGAGCCGTCGATCGTCGTGCCAGGATTTGCGGGAGACACCGAACTTGCATCGGCTGGTCCCGTTGCCAAAAATGCTACCAATCGCCAGGCCAGACTAAGTACTCTGTGCCGAGGCTCGCCAGACTCCGACAATTCCAACCCGACATGATCAAAGGGCACCAATGCGCATTGTCATGATAGGCACCGGCTATGTCGGCCTTGTTTCCGGTGCCTGCTTCGCTTCGTTCGGGCACACCGTCATTTGCGTCGACAAGGACAAGTCCAAGATCGACAGGCTGAAGGCCGGCGAAATTCCAATCTTTGAGCCGGGACTGGCAGCGCTGGTCGCTGACAACGTCGCTGAGGGCCGCTTGAGCTTCACCACTGAGTTGGCAGTGCCGGCAGCCGAGGCAGAGGCCATCTTCCTCGCCGTCGGTACGCCCGCCCGCTACAGCGATGGTCATGCCGACCTGACCTACATATTTGCCGCCGCGCGCGAATTGGCCGGGCATGTCACGGGCTTCACCGTCGTTGTCACCAAGTCAACCGTACCGGTCGGTACCGGCGACGAAGTCGAGCGCATCATCGCCAAGGCGCGGCCCGATGCCGATGTGGCGGTCGTTTCCAACCCGGAGTTCTTGCGCGAGGGCTCAGCGATCCGCGATTTCAAGCTGCCCGACCGCATCGTAATCGGCACGGAGGACGCGCGCGCCCAAGCCGTGATGCAGCAGGTTTACCGGCCGCTTTATCTCAACCAGGCGCCGCTGATGATGACCGACCGGCGCACCGCCGAGTTGATCAAATATGCCGCCAATGCTTTCCTGGCGACCAAGATCACTTTCATCAACGAGATGGCTGACCTGTGCGAAAAGGTTGGTGCCGATGTCCAGGAAGTGGCGCGCGGCATCGGCATGGACAACCGTATCGGCGCCAAGTTCCTGCACGCCGGGCCAGGCTATGGCGGCTCGTGCTTCCCCAAGGATACGCAGGCGCTGATCAAGACCGGCCAGGACGCCGGCACGTCGCTGCGGCTGGTGGAAGCGGTGGCATCCGTCAACGAGCAGCGCCGCCGCGGCATGGCCCGCAAAGTGATCGAGGCGGCCGGCGGTTCAGTCCGCGACAAGACCATCGCCGTGCTCGGCTTGACCTTCAAGCCAAACACCGACGACATGCGCGAGGCGCCGGCGCTTTACATTATCCAGGCCCTGCAGGATGCCGGCGCGACGATCCGCGCTTACGACCCCGAGGGCATGGAACACGCCGCCAAATTGCTGCCCGGCGTCAGCTTCGCCGCCAACTCCTATGCCTGCATCGAAGGCGCTGACGCGCTGGTGATCGTGACGGAATGGGAGGCGTTCCGGGCACTCGACCTGCGCCGCGTAAAGAGCTTGCTCAAGTCACCCGTGGTCGTCGACTTGCGCAACATCTACCGCCCTGAGGAAATGGCGGCGCTGGGCTTCACGTATTCAAGCGTCGGACGGGGATGAGAGCCGCCGCTCTTTGTTCGGAGATGCAACTGGCCGCATCTGGCCGATAGTCTGGATCGCTCGATGCCTGAGTTGCCGGAAGTTGAAACGGTCACGCGCGGCTTGACGCCAGCAATGCGCGGGCATCGTTTCGTTCGCGTCGAGCAGCGGCGGCCCAACTTGCGGTTTCCATTGCCAGAGCGTTTTGTGACGCGGTTGGAAGGACGCACGGTCACGGGACTCCGGCGGCGGGCGAAGTATATTCTGGTCGACCTGAACGATGGCGAAGTGCTGGTGATGCATCTCGGTATGAGCGGCCGCTTCACGATCAGCGCGACAAGTGGTGAGGACGTCGAACCCGGCGGGTTTACCTTGGCGGCCAGCACGGCGGCGACGCACGACCACATCGTGTTCACGCTGTCGGGTGGCGCCGTGGTCACCTACAACGACGCGCGGCGTTTTGGTTTCATGGACCTGATCGCGGCGGACGCGCTGGACAGGCACAAGCTGTTCCGCGACATTGGTGTCGAGCCGTTGTCAAATGCACTGCACGCCGGGCTTTTGGCTGAATTGGCGCATGGCCGGTCCGTTGACCTCAAGGCGTTCCTGATGGACCAGCGCCAGATCGCCGGGCTCGGCAACATCTATGTCTGCGAGGCGCTGTGGCGGGCCGGACTGAAGCCAACGCGTGCCGCTGCCACGCTGGCCGGCCGCGCGGCCGCTGAGGCGCGGGCCGAGGCGTTGGTGGTGGCGATCCGTGGCGTGCTCAGCGAGGCGATCGAGGCCGGCGGATCATCTCTGCGCGACTACAAGCAGGTGTCCGGCGAACTCGGCTATTTCCAGAAGGCGCATGCTGTCTATGGGCGCGAGGCTGAACCGTGTCTGCGCGCAGGCTGCACTGGCGTGGTCAGGCGGCAGGTGCAAGCCGGCCGCTCAACCTTTTTTTGCCCAGCCTGTCAGCGCTGACACCGACGCGCCAGCGCGACGCCCTCCCCGCACCCCTGGACTTCGCGGGCGAGAGGCAGTCGTGCTGACCTGCGAATCATAATTTTGCCGACTGCCGACTGCCGACTGCCGACTGCCTACTTCGGCGCCCGCTTGGCGAGGATGCGCTGCAACGTGCGGCGATGCATGTTGAGGCGGCGCGCTGTTTCCGAGACGTTGCGGTCGCACAGCTCGTAGACGCGCTGGATGTGCTCCCACCGCACGCGATCCGCCGACATTGGGTTTTCCGGCGGCATGGCGCGGGCCTCGCCAAGCGCCAGCAGTGCGTTGGAAATGTCATCGGCGTCGGCTGGCTTTGAGAGATAGTCGATGGCGCCGAGCTTCACGGCGGTGACCGCTGTGGCGATGTTGCCATAGCCCGTCAGCACGACCACTTTGGTGTCCTCGCGCGCCTTTGCCAGCGCCTCGATGATTTCCAGGCCGTTGCCGTCTTCAAGCCGCATGTCAACCACGGCGAAGGCGGGCGCCTGGGCGCTGATCATCTCGCGCCCCTCGGCGACGGTCGCAGCCATGCGAACCTGGAAACCGCGCACTTCCATGGCGCGGCCGAGGCGGGCCAGGAAGGCCTTGTCGTCATCCACCAACAGCAATGATGCGTCGGCGGGCAATGGCAGTTCTACGGGCTTGTCGGTCACGATCACCTCATCATTTCACCTGCCTATAGCGCGTCCGGGTCAATTAGGCCAAGTGTCTCACGCGGGATGGCGAATTCGGCGCCGCGATTTCCTCCGCTGTCGGGCCAAACCGGGCGCGAGGCCACGTCACGGTGACGCGTGCGCCGGTCATTGGCACTGGCCGGTTGGCGATCGCCAGTTCGGCGCCGGATCGCTCCAGCAGCGTGCGGGCAATGAAGAACCCAAGGCCCAGGCCGCCGCCGGTTGCCGAGCTGATGGCGTCTGGATCAAATTGCGCAGGGTCATCAAGCCGGTCATAGTCTTGTGGCGAACCCTTGCCGCGCGTTGTTACATAGGGCTCCCCAATCGACCCAAGCAGATGGGCAGGGATGCCCGGACCGTCGTCGGTGATGGTCAGCGTCACGCGATCGCTGGTCCATTCGGCAGCCAAAGTCACTTCGGTGCGGGCGAAGTCGACAGCGTTCTCGATCAGATTGCTGAGGCCGTGCACGACGCCCGGCCGCCGCTCGGCGACGGGTTCCCGGGCTGCCTCCCCTGACACGCCGGGCGCGGGCGCGGCATCGATGTGGATCATCTTTTCGAACACGCGATAAGGTTCCACCGCTTCCTCGATCAAATGCGTGACTGGCAGCATGGCATGCAAGGGATCGCGCTCGTTCTCGCGGCCTGCCAGGCGCCCCAGGATTTCGCGGCAACGCTGTGCCTGACTCTTGAGTAGTGCGATGTCGTCGGCGATCGGGCTATCCTTGGGCAGGCTGCGCTCCAGTTCCTTGACCACTAGTGTGATCGTGCCAAGCGGCGTGCCAAGCTCGTGTGCTGCAGCTGCCGCCAGCCCATCAAGCGCATGCAGGCGCTGCTCACGTGCCAGCACGATTTCCGTCGCGGTCAGCGCATCGGTCATCTGCCGTGCCTCACGGGCCAGTCGGCGGACATACAATCCCATGAAAGCGAGGCCGCACAGCACCGAAGCCCAAACGCCAGCGCGGTACATCACCGGCAGTTCCAGCGACGTTCCCGGGAACCACGGCAGGGGCAGCGAAAAACGGCCAAGCAGCGCGGCGCCAGCCAGCGTCAGGATACTGATCAGCACGGTACTTTCCAACGGCAGAGTGGCAGCGGCAACGACGGCAGGTGCGATCAACAGCGAGGCGAAGGGGTTCTGCAGGCCCCCCGTCAGCCCGAGCAATAGGCAAAGCTGGAACACGTCATAGACCAGCAAACCGGTGCCAAAGGTGACTGACAGCCGGTGGCGCGCCGGAAAGTGCGTGACGAGATAGAGATTCAGCAGCGCCGACATGGCGATTGCTGCCATGCACGCCAGCAGCGGCAGATTGAAGCCAAGGCCAAAGTATACCAGCAGCAGGGCGCCGATCTGACCGGCGACTGCGATCCAGCGCAATCTGAGGATCGTCTGCAGTCTGAGGCGGCTGGACAGTTTCTCGATGCGCTGACTGAATGCGGCGACCATCTGGCCTACTCGATGCTCATGGCTTGTCCGGCAACCAAGGGCTGGCTGTCGGGTGTGCCCCTGGTCACGCTGGCATAGATTCCGAAATCGCTATGGCCGAACTGGCGCTCCAGCAAGCGCGGCAGTCCCAAATCCCTCACGCCTGTCGCTGGATCAACATTAGTGGCGTCGCAACGTACGGTGCGGTCCTGCACAGTCAGTTCAGCTGCGCCAAGCCTTAGCGATTGACCCACCCAGTTC
>JANNSA010000350.1:0-4235 GCA_031402115.1 Hyphomicrobiaceae bacterium
TGGCAGCACCGTGACAAGCAGGGCGATGGTCAACAGATGCAGTGCCAGCGACAGCTGGAACTTGAGCGGCTTGGCAAACACGCCGGCTCCGGCCAGCGTGCGTTCGTCCAATCCAGCCGCAATGAGTGTCGGCACGGCCAGCGCCACCATGAACAGCGCGCCATGCAGGGCATGGTTGCGTGCCTGATCAGCAAGGTTCGTCGCTTCGAAGCCGGGCGTCGACGCGATTTGGGAAGTAGCGGTCATGTGGGGTTGCTTTCGGTTCGCGCCATGAATGGCAAACGGAAATTGCCGCCGACCAGCATGCCGAGCAGCAGTCCGATGGGGCCGAACATGAACGTTGCCAGCAGGATCGGCGCTTGCACCAGGCGCGACACCCGGACGGCGTCAAGCCGTTCAGCCAGCCAGATGCCAACGAACAGATCGAACGCCAGATAGTGCACCCAACCGGCCAGCAGCACCGGGTCCGACTGGAACAGCGCCTTCACTTCGGCCAGTGAGCCATAGCCGCCGCCGTCGACGCGGAAGAAGTAGACCAGGACCAGCGCCGCGTAGACGATCGCTAGCCCACCGGCAATTAGCCAACGCATCGCTGACAACAACCAGGACCAGCGTGGCGCCAGCACCAGCAGCAGCCAGCCAGCCAGTGCCGGCGGTCCCACCAGATCAAACATCGCCGCCCAATTCACTGCGTTTGGTTCCATGTTCCCCTCCGGACCGCCGTCGCATGTTGACAACGACAAGATCAAACTTGGCAAGCAAACTTGTCATCGTCAAGATAATTGTCAGTGCCTAGATACGTGCTACACATCGCCAATGCTGAAAACCGAGCGCTATCACCATGGTGATCTGCGCCAGGCCCTGATCGAAGCTGGCCTGGCGATCCTGGAAGCCGATGGATTGGATGCCCTGTCGTTGCGCGCGATCGCGGCGCGGGCTGGCGTGTCGCATGCCGCGCCGGCGCATCATTTCCGCAATCTCAGCGCGTTGTTCACTGGTTTGGCCGCTGTTGGCTTCGAGCGCTTCAGCGCGGCAATGGCGCATGAGCGATCAGTGTCGCCGGGGGCGCCAGGGGCGCAAATGCAGGCCGCCGGGCGCGGTTATCTGGCCTTCGCGCGCACCAATCCGGGTCTGTTCAGGCTGATGTTCAGCGGCCCGCAGCTCGATTGGGATGATCCGCCGCTGCGTATCGCGGCCGATGCCGCCAAGCAGCATCTGAGCGAGATATCGGCCCCTGCTGCCGCACGCGCCGGCGACACCTCGGTGGCTGGCCAGCACCGCATGCAGACGTTGGTCTGGTCCCTGCTGCACGGCTATGTGCGGCTGTTGCTCGACTGTGAAAGCGCCATTCCTGGACACGTTCCCGGTCGCCCGCCAAGTATTCCGGATCTATCGGCGCTGCTGTTTCCCGATGCTGCGTCAGAGCCGCAGATCTTCGCCCGGCAGCATCGGCGCAAAGAAGCTTGAGACCAGCACCGGGTCGATGCCGCTGAGTTCGGGTATCGGCCAGGACGGCGTGCGGCTGCCCTCGATCAGCCGGGCGCGCACGCCCTCATGCAGTTCGCCATGCTCGAACAGGCGGTTGAGCACGCGGTGTTCAAGAGCGAGTGCGTCTTCCAAGGTGCGCATGCTCTTGACACGTTGCATCAAGGCCAGCGTTAGCTTCAGGGCCAGCGGTGAGCGGCTGGTCAGTGCTGCTTCCGCTTCGGTTGCGTCGGCCTCCGGCATACTGGCCAGATGCGCCATGATGCGCTCAATCGTCGGCTCCGCGAAGGCATTTGCTACTGTCGCGGCGTGTTCGCGCAGTTTGGCTGGTGCCGGGGTTTCAACCAGTCCGTTGAGCACGCGCTCGATGGGGCCGCCAAAGGGGCTGGATAGCCGGTCGCGCAAAGTATCGAGTGCGGCCGACGCGATCATGCCGTCGGCCAGACCGGCATAGACCGCATCGGCGGCGTCGAGGGCGCGGCCGGTCAGCGCGACCAGGGCACCAGCAGGCGCCGGAGCCCGCGACAGCAGCCACGTCACACCCATGTCCGGCACCAGGCCAATCGCGGTTTCCGGCAGCGCGAAGCGTGCGCGCTCGGTGGCGACCCGGTAGGTGGCATGCGCCGCTAAGCCAACGCCAGAACCAGCCGCCAGGCCATCAATGATGACGACGATGGGCTTGGCATAGCGCGCCATCAGGCTGGCGAGCTGTGCCGTCTCGCGCCAGAAATTGCGCGCATAGGTGGTGTCGCCGGGCGGACTCTTGCACAGAGTGCCGAGGTCGCTGCCGCCGCAGAAGCCGTCGCCGCCAGCAGCACTCAACAGAACGACTTCCACCGTCGGATCGGAGCGCCAGACCTCCAGCGCGTGCCGGATGCCGCGCAGCATGTCGAGTGTCAGGGCGTTGCGCTGCTGCGGCCGGTCGAGCGTGATGTGACCGGCGCGGTCATCCTGCGTGATGTCGAGATCGTGCGGCAGTCCGGACATGAAGCGCCTTGGTTCACAAAGAGAGGGCTCGGAGTTTCGACAAACGCTTGCTGGCTTGAATAGCTGGTGTTCCGTACCAGAATGGGGCGGCGCGTGGGGGAAGCGTTCACCACCTTGGCGAAGTCGTCGCATGCGGACGGCTTGCGCGGGCGCCAGCCTTTACAGGCCATTAGCACTCGCGTGTTGGAGTGGCAGGGTCATTGCATTGTGCTGGGCAACGGACTTGGCATCAGGCGGACTCGGGTGAGTTTGCGAGGGAGCGTTCAAATCGTGGCGCATAATCAATCAGAGACCGGTGAGTTCGACAGCGAGGCGGCCGGGCCAGAATCCGGCGAGCTGATCCGGCGGGTTGCCACCAACCAGCGTAGCGTGGTTTTGCTCATGGCGCTCGGCGCTTTGGCGATTTGGCTGGGCGCGGTAAACCTCGGCTTCTCCGATATGGCCGGCCGTTGGCTGGTGCGCCAGATGGGTCCGATCGCCAATCCTGAAAACGCCACTGCCTACTTCCTGGTGGGCGCTGCTGCGTTGACCGCGAGCTTCGTATTCTGGACGTTCAATGGCACCGGCAACCGCGCCTTTGAGTTGTCGGCGTCGGGCATCACGCAATATGGCATGGGCGGGTCAACCCTGTATCCGTGGGCTTCGTTCCGCTCACTCGAGCGCAATGTCGGCGCCATCACGCTGTACTTGGCCAATCCCGAGCCAGGTATGTTCGGCACCAAGACTGTGGTGTTTACGCTGGCGGCGATTGACTGGAGCAGCACTGAGTTGGAAGCATTGATCGTCTATCACCGCCCCGATTTGTTTTCGGCCGCCTCGCAGTTCAACCAGAACCGCACCCAGCCCATTACCGCGTAGCAGCTACGGCGTTGGCGGCAATTGCTGATCGCCCGATCAGCGCTGCCAGCAACAGCAGGCCGGCGGCGATCAGGAAGGGCACGCCGGGTAGGCCCCACGACTGCCATGAGCCGATCGCCAGTGAAAAGGCGATCGTAAACAGGCCCGGCCCCACCATGCCGGAGATGCCGCGCAGTGAGCCAAGCGCGCCTTGCAACTCGCCCTGCTGCTGAGCCCCAACCTTGGCGGTCATCATGGCTTGGGTTGCGGGTCCAGCGATACCCCACAGGGCCATGAGCGGTATTGCCAGCGCGAACAGCGGGCCGGTCGGCGCCAGCGCATAGACCGTGAAGCCGGCGGCGCCACACAGCATGCCGCACACCATGGCGCCGCGTTCTCCGAGCCAGGCGATGGCCGGCTTGATCAAAAGAATTTGCGACAGCGCGCTGGCGACACCAACCGCAGCCAGGAAGCCGCCAACCATCAGTGGGTTCCAGCCAAAGCGATAGCCGACATAGAGCACGGCGACGCTTGGCAATACGTCATGCGCCAGGAAACTGAGGAAGTGCACGCCCGCCAATCGGCTGAGCTCCGGCCGCGCGGCAAGGAAGGCCAGCGAGCCGAACGGATTGGCGCGGGCCAGCGTGAACGGCGTCCGCTTTTCAAGCGGCAGCGATTCAGGCAGCACGAAATAGCCATAGGCGGCGTTCAGCAGACTCAAAGCTGATGCCACCCAAAATGGCAGGCGCTCATCGACCTGACCCAGAGCGCCGCCAAGCGCCGGGCCAAGAACGAATCCCAGCCCGAATGCCGCGCCGATCATGCCGAAGGCGGCGGCGCGCTTCTCAACGGGCGTCACGTCGGCGATGTAAGCGGTGGCGGTGGAGATGCTGGCAGCCGTGATACCTGACAGCACGCGGCCGAGG
>JANNSA010000351.1:0-6406 GCA_031402115.1 Hyphomicrobiaceae bacterium
AAGCGCTGCTCAAGAAAGCCGGCGTCAGCAACTTGACTTTCGATTTGTCGGTTTCGGACGCGGCCTTTGCCGGCGCTGTTGATGCCGCAACGCTGTTCAAGGCAAGCGCGGCAAAAGCCGGCATCACGATCAATGTAATCAAAGAAGCCGCCGACAGCTATTGGGACATTGTCTGGCTGAAGAAGCCGTTCGTGGCGTCCTATTGGAACGGCCGGCCCACCGCAGACTGGATGTTCACCACGGCTTACGCCTCAGACGCCGCTTGGAACGATACCTTCTGGAAACACCCGCGGTTCAATGAACTGCTGGTGCAGGCGCGCTCGGAAACTGATGATGCTAAGCGCGCCGCCATGTATACTGAGATGCAGCAACTCGTGCATGACGATGGTGGCCTGATCAACCTAGTCTGGAGCACTTATGTCAGTGCGAACAACAAGAGTATCGCGCATGGCAAGCTCGGTTCCAATTGGGACGTTGACGGCATGAAGATCGCGTCGCGTTGGTGGAAAGCCTGATCACTTGATCGATCGCGCCGTCTTGGTTGATGTGATGCTCGCCGCTGCCCGTGAGGCAGCGGCGGCAATCCTGGTTATCAGGGCACGCGGCCTCGACGTGGAACGCAAGGACGATGGCTCGCCGGTGACTGCCGCCGATCGGGCAGCGGAAGCCATCATTCTTGCGTGCCTGGCGCGCGCCGTGCCGGAACTGCCTGTCATCTCGGAAGAGAACGCGGCATCGCATTGCCGTGCTCCGCCGGCCGAGTTCCTGCTGGTCGACCCGATCGACGGCACCAAAGAATTCATTGCTGGCCGCGATGAGTTCACAGTCAACATCGCCCTGGTCGAGCACGGCTATCCGCGCCTCGGTGTTGTGCTGGCGCCGGCTACGGGGCACGTGTATTGGACCGACGCGTTGGGCGCGGCGTGGATGCAGCGCGGCACTGGGCGGCGAGCTATTCAGGCGCGCGTCGGCCCGGCCAGTGGGCTGATCGCGGCCGTCAGCCGCTCGCACATGAACGCCGACACGCGTACGTTTCTCGCGACCCAACTCGTCCAATCCGAACTCGTGTGCGGCTCGTCGCTGAAGTTCTGTCTCGTCGCCTGTGGCGAAGCCGACATCTCGCCGCGCTTCGGCCCGACCAATGAATGGGATACGGCGGCTGGCGATGCCGTGCTGCGCGCCGCCGGTGGCCGCATGCAAACGATCGATGGTGCCGTTTTTGCCTACGGTAAACCCGGCTTCCGCAACGGCAACTACGTGGCCCTTGGAGCGGCTGATTTGCGCAACCGCTGACGCCGGGTGTTTTCGTTTGCCGGCATCGGCAAGATGGCTTTGGGTAGCGGGTGATCCAGCCCAGCCGCGACCGCGCAGGCGATCGCGGCGTCGATGCCCGCCCGGGCCTACGGGCAGTTTTTTTAGCATGAGGCGCCCAGCAGCGCGGCCGCGTGCGCAACGATCTCCGGAGTGTTTGACCGGCTCAGTTGCGCAAGCGCGGTGATGCCCATTTCCTCAAGCCGTTGCACGACAGTCGGACCGACCCCCTTCACCGTCAGCAAGGCTTCACGCTCTTCGGGCGAAAACGGCATGGATGAATGGCTCGTACTAAAGATTGAGATGGCCGGGATGGCTTCGTGATCGCGTGGTTGCGGGCAAATCACGATTCCGTGCCGGCTGCGGCAAAACAATGCCGGTTTGCGCGATAGCGACGCTATCAATCTTGGGATGGCTTGGTGCTGACTGTCGCAGTGCGAGGCCGCGACCGCTATACTAAGCGTCAGCTTGCCGAAGAGCCGCATACTCAATCATGACAGCCAGTCTGCCCGGTCTGCTCAGCCTGCCGCGCGATCAACGCAAATACCGGAGGGATGCAAGCCATGGCAACCAACAAGCTGGACTACGATCTCTTCGTCATTGGTGCGGGCTCTGGCGGCGTGCGCGCGGCGCGGATCGCGGCGGGTTATGGCGCCCGGGTCGCGATCGCCGAGGAATACCGCGTCGGCGGCACTTGCGTTATCCGCGGCTGCGTGCCGAAGAAACTGTTGGTCTATGCCAGCCGCTTTGCCGATGATTTCGAGGATGCGGCGGGCTTTGGCTGGTCGCTGCCAGAACGCCCGCACTTTGACTGGGGCAGCCTGATCCGCTCCAAGGACAAAGAGATCGGCCGGCTTGAGGCCGCCTATGGCAAGACGCTGGCTGCCGCCGGGGTCGAACTGCTACGCACCCGTGCGATACTCGATGGGCCTGGTGTCGACGGCGTCGGGCGCGTGCGGCTTGCGGATGGCCGTGTGGTAACCGCCAAGCACATCCTGATCGCCACTGGCGCGACGCCGAACATCGATGCAACGTTACCCGGCAACGAGCACGTCATCAGTTCCAACGAGGCGTTTGATCTCAAGGCATTGCCCAAGCGCATCGTGATCGCTGGCGGCGGTTACATTGCGGTGGAGTTTGCCGGTATCTTTCACGGCCTCGGCGCCGAAACGACGCTGCTGTATCGTGGCAAGCAGATCCTGCGGGGCTTTGACGAGGATGTCCGGCAGGGACTGGCTGACGCCTACGCGGCGCGCGGCATCAACATTGTGCTTGGCCAAGTCGTCACGCGCGTCGATCAGACAGCCAGTGGGTTAACGGGCACGTTGTCGGACGGCAGCGTGCTGCACGCTGATCAGATCATGTTTGCGATCGGGCGCAATCCCAACTCGCGCGGGCTCGGGTTGGAGACTGCCGGTGTCACCTGCGACGCCGCGGGCGCCATTGCCGTCGACGCATTCTCCCGGACCTCGGTGCCTGGCATCTACGCTGTCGGCGACGTCACCAATCGGCTCAACCTGACGCCCGTGGCGATCCGTGAGGGGCACGCCTTTGCCGACACGGTGTTTGGCGGCCAGTCGATTGCGGTCGATCACAGCACCGTGCCGACAGCAGTGTTCTCAACGCCCGAGATCGGCACGGTCGGCTTGAGCGAAGCTGACGCCCGCGCCAAGGCCGGTGGCGGGCCCGATGCCATCCACATCTACAAGACCAGCTTCCGGCCAATGCGCAACACGCTCGGTGGCCGCAACGAACGCATCCTGATGAAGATCGTCGTCGACGGTGTCAGCGACCGTGTACTCGGCGTGCATATCCTCGGCCCCGATGCGGGCGAAATGGCGCAAGTGCTGGCTATCGCTGTGCGGCTCGGCGCCCGCAAGACTGACTTCGACGCGACCATGGCGCTGCACCCGTCGGCCGCCGAAGAGCTGGTTACCATGCGTAACCGCTGGATGGGGTGATAAGCGCCGATTGCTCTGCTACGCCGACAGGGTGCCTCGACATGGCGGTCACCGAGACTGGCTCAAGGCCGACCACAGGAAGCGGGCGGCGACGGTGATCAGGAACACGCCGAACGCGACCTCCAGCTGCCGCTTACTCAGGCCGTGGGCCAGCTTCGCGCCATACGGCGCGGTGAGCACGGCTGTTGGAGTGACTAAAGCGACGGCGAGCAGATTGATATAGCCAAGCGACAGCGGTGGCAGTTCCGGACGTCCCCATCCGGCCCAAACGTAACCAAGGGTGCCCGGAATGGCGATCAGCAACCCGAGCCCTGCCGATGTTGCGACGGCCTGATGGATGGTACGTCCGTAGGTGGTCATGAACAGGTTGTTGAGGTTGCCGCCGCCAATACCCATGAAAGTTGAGACGAAGCCGATCAGGAAGCCAACGCCCCGGCGCCAAGGCTCAGGCGGCAGGTCGCTGGCCAAGGTCCAACTGGCGCGGTTGAACAGCATCTTCAGCGCCAGCAGCAGCGCGACAATGGCAAAGATCAATTTCAGCGTGCCGCCCGATACCAGCGCGACCAGGGAACTGGCGACAATCACGCCGAGCGGCGTCGCGACTAACCATGACTTCAGCAGCGCCGCATCAGGAGCGCCACGCGCCCGGTGCGCGGCATAGGAACGGATCGCCGTCAGGATAATGATCGCCAGCGACGTGCCAATGGCGAGGTGAGCCTGAACGGTCGGCGCGACGCCGAGCGCGGCAAAACTCTCGGCCAGGATCGGCACCAGAATGGCGCCACCGCCAATGCCGAACAGTCCCGCTAGAAAACCGGACAGGCCGCCAGCGGCAAATAGTCCGCAGATCAGAACAATGACAGGCAATAGGTCAGGGGGAATCGACATGGGACCTCGATCCGACGCCGGATTCGTCCCTCAGCATGCGCATGAAAGCCGGTGCGAGGCGCAGCGAAAAAGTTGCCGTGAGGTGATGCGCGTTGTCGCGGTAGACGATCACTCCGTCGCGGACGCTGTGGCAGACATTCGCGTTGCAAAATTGGTCGGTCAGGCTGACGATCCGGACGCTTTGTGGGGCACCAGCAAACGTCGCCTCGGTCAACCGGCTGTAGCTCGTCGCGCTCGGCCGTGGTTGTGGGCAGTGATTCGTCGCAACCGGCGTTAGGCACGGTTCCAGTTCGCTGAATAAACCGCGCGGCGTGCTTGGGATGACGACGACCCGAAGGCCAGCATTGCGCAACAGGCCAATGAAGCGGCGCAACCCCGCCTGCCAAGCTTCAGTAGCGGCGCCAGCCGCGAGCGGACGGCCTTCGGCATCGGTCATGCGCTTGGCGGCGCCCTCCCACGACGAAATCACGACCAATGCCGGCTGATCGCGTTTTAGCCGCTCAAGCACCGTCGCTAGCCATTCTTGGCATGCAGTGTCGGGCACCCCAGAGGTCTTACTTAAAATGTACCCGAAGACGGGTGGACAGGAGGCCCGCGTCAGCAAGAGAAGCGACCAGCCGGAACTGCGCGCGGCAGAATCGATGCCGTCGAACAGGTGTTGCGCGTAGCTGTCGCCGACCAGGGCGACACGCGGCAGGCCGGGACGGGCGTCGCCGAACAGGCAGTGTGTCCACGGGTCATCGAGCCAGCCATCAATGCATCCCGATGCACCCCAGCGCGGACCGTCTAAGCTCGCCGCGACGATCCGCTTCGCCAATTCGGCTCGGTCGCCGGTCTGGAGTCCGCCACCAAGAAAGAGCGCGCCAGCAGCCAAAGCCACTCCAAAAGAAGCGCCGCCCAACCAGCCGATGCCGCGCCGGTGGGCGCCGCGTTCAGGCGCGCTGCCCTCGCGCAGGGGCTGCTCAATGAAGGCAAAGGCTAACCCGCTAACTGCCAGCACGAGGGCCAACAAGGCGGGAATAGCGAACGGATTGTCGCCAGCGATTGGCGCGCCATAGAGCAGGATCGGCCAGTGCCACAGATAGATACTGTAGGAGCGCGCGCCTAGCCATTGTAACGGACCGGAGGCGGTTAGTAGGTCAATCCAGCCATGACCGTCGCCGCTGGCAAGAACAAGCGCCGTGGCGGCAACAGGAAGCACCGCGAATAGGATTGGCGATGACAATGCCTGGTGCGCGCCCGAAAGGCTGACGGCAATGCCGACAAGTCCCGTCATGCGCGCCAGGGCGCGCCATTGGCGCGGCAGGTTGCCGTCGCCGAGGCTGATCGCCAGCAAAGCTCCGGCGGCGAGTTGCCAGGCGCGTGTTTCGGTGCGGAAGAATGCGTCGGGCTGGCTTTCTCTGACCCAGAACCCGAACGCCGCCAGGCTGATGAGAACGGCCGCCGCCGCCGTCAATCCGGCACCCAGTCGACCGCCGGGCCGGCCCCGCGACCACGCCACCAACAGGATGACCGGCCAAGCGATGTAGAACTGCTCCTCGACACTCAGCGACCAAAAGTGCAGCACGGGACTAATGGCAGTGGAATCGTCAAAGTAGTCGACTGAGCGCGAAGCAAACCAATAATTAGCTACATAGAATAGCGCCGCAGTGATGTCCCTGGCACCGTTCGCTTGCTCGACAACCGGCCCCATGGTCGCTGTCAAAACTAGGCAGACGAAAAGCACTGTCAGGGCATTCGGCAGCAGTCGCCATGCCCGACGTCGCCAGAAGCGCAGCAATTCGATGCGGTCTGTTTGCGCAAGTTCACGGCACAGAATGCCAGTGATCAGATAGCCGGAAATCGCGAAGAATATGTCGACGCCGTAAAAACCGCCTGACACGAAGGGAGCATGGGCGTGGTAAAGCACCACGGCAATAACGGCTATGGCGCGCAACGCCTGGATATCCGCCCGCGTCGCCGTCATGGCTGCTTTCCGCCCGCCCGATAAAGTCAGTCGATCATCTTTTCAATCGGCAGCACCAGGATGCCCTCGGCGCCGGCGGCCTTCAGTTCGCCGATGACGCGCCAGAAGTCGGTTTCGGCGACCACCGCGTGCAGCGAACTCCAGCCGGTCTTGGCCAAGGGCAGTATGGACGGGCTCTTGGAGCCGGGCAACAGCGCCGTGATGCGGTCGAGCGCGGCGTTGGGCGCGTTCAGCATGATGTACTTGGTGTGCTTGGCGCGCCGGACCGCAAGGATACGGA
>JANNSA010000352.1:0-17953 GCA_031402115.1 Hyphomicrobiaceae bacterium
CCGCGCACAATCAGGCCGGCATCGGTCTCCTTGACCACGTGCAGCAGCATGTCAGGATCTTGCGCTTGCGGTGGCTTCGAGCGGTCGCCCTTTGGGTCGGTATTGGCCGAGACATGGAACGGGTCGGTGCGCACTACTTTGTCGATATGCGCGCGGATGTTGCGGGCGAATTGCGGGTCGACCTCGTTGAGCATGTCCTCGCCATCATACAGCGACCACATCTCGCCGACCGTTTCGTCGCCGACGCGCGTGACGACGCCGCCAATCTCATCCAAGAGCGCATCGGTGGCGCGCCGTTTGGCCCACCAATCCTCCTGCGAATAGGGCAATTTGGAACTCAAGGCGCACGTCTCGCCGTCAAGCTGATAGGTCATCAACTCCTTGGTCCGCGCCTCGTGCTGCATGTCATAGAAGCGCGCGCGGATGTCGACCACCGGCTTGAACATGGGGTGCGTGGTCACGTCCTTGACGCGCACGCCATTGATGAACACCTGCCGCCCATCGCGGATGGAAGCGCGGTAGTCCTCGCCGGTGCGGATCATGGTTGCCTCGCTGTACATCTCGTGACCTTGCGGACGTATCATGCGGCAAGTCGGGCATTCAGGAAAGTAAGCTATCGTGGGCAGGGGGCGCTGTTTTTCAGAACCAAGCGAAGCCGGCCGCCTGGCAGCGACGGGTATTGTTGACTGCCACCGTTATCTGCCATCGTGGATCGCAGCGATCTGCTCTATATGAACGAAGTAAGGTGCTGAGCCCGATTGGGTTTGGCGGGCGTTGGCATGTCGAGGGACCGGTGATCGGCTGGCTGCTCAGGAAGGTTTGGGCGGTCGGCTGGCGGCTGGGGCTGCTGGCGGCGATCGGCTATGGGCTATTCACGTTTGGCCAGGGCTGGTTGCTTGGCCCTCGCGTCACCGTCGAAAAGGTAACGCGCACCGACATCGTGCAAACCGTGGTTGCCAGCGGCCGGGTGCAAACGCCGTCGCGCGTCGAAATCAGCACGCAAGTCACCGGTGTGATCAGCAAGGTGCTGGCGCGCGAAGGTGATCGCGTTGCCGCCGGTGACGTGGTCGTGCAACTTGACGACAGCGAGGCAAATGCCGCTGTGGCGCAGGCCGAGGCCAGCAAGGCGCAAGCGCGCGCCAGGCTGGCGCAAATTGATGCCTCGGCGTTGCCGGCGGCCAAGCAGGCGCAAGCGCAAGCGCAAGCCAATCTGACCAATGCCCGCGCCGTCTTTACGCGCGCCCGGAAGTTGCGCGATCAGGGTTTCTCAACGGCAGCTCAATTTGACGAAGCTCGCCGGGCGCTCGATGTGGCGACCTCACAAGTGGCGACCGCACGGATACAGGCGGATAACAACGAAGAAGGCGGCGCCGAGCGCATGGTTGCAGCGGCGGCGCTGGAACAAGCGGCCGCTGGCCTGATCGCGGCTGAAGCGCGGTCGGCCTATGCCCTGATCCGGGCGCCGGCCGCAGGGCTCGTCATCACACGCAGCATTGAACCGGGCGCTGTTGTGCAGCCCGGCCGCGCCCTGTTGGTGTTGGCGCCGGAAGGCGGCACGGAACTGGTGCTGCAGATTGACGAGCGCAATCTCGGCCTGCTCAAGGTCGGTCAACCAGCCATGGTCTCGGCGGAGGCTTATCCGAGCGAGCGGTTCGCGGCGGTGCTCGCTTCCATCAATCCGGCGGTCGACCGCCAGCGTGGTTCCATCGAGATCAAGCTCGCGGTCGCCGAGCCGCCTGCCTATCTGCGCCAGGACATGACGGTATCGGTCGATATCGAGGTGCAACGGCGGGCCGGCGCGCTGACACTGGCCAGTGAGGCGGTGCGCGATGTCGTGCGCGGCGATCCATGGGTCTACGTCGTAACCAACAACAAGGTGCGCAAACAGCCGGTGCAAGTCGGCGTGCGCGGCGTCGGCCGTATTGAAATACTGTCTGGCGTCGAAGAGGGCGCGGTGGTGGTGCCGACTTCTGCAGGTCTGCTGACGGACGGCCAGCCGGTCCGCGTCACCCGCGACGGCGCCGGCCGCCGCAAGCCGTGATAGCGATGCGTTCTGAAAGTGGTTTGACAAGTTCGCCATCAGGCCGCTTGGCTTTACACTTGGAAAACGTTCAATCACGTGCAGAAACCAGTCGGGAGCAGCAAACATGGCTAAGTCGCCCGCCAAAGATGCCGGCAAAACTGGCGCTGGGGCCGCAAGCACGGGCCGCATCAACCGGTCGATGTCACTGGAGATCGCACGAGTGACCGAGCAGGCGGCAATCGCGGCAGCCCGGTTGCGCGGCCGCGGCGATGAATCTGCGGCTGATCAGGCGGCCGTCGATTCCATGCGGCTAGAGTTGAACCGGCTCTCCATCAAGGGCCGCATCGTGATCGGCGAGGGCGAGCGCGACGAGGCCCCGATGCTGTACATCGGCGAGGAGGTCGGCGACGGCACCGGACCGGAAGTCGACATTGCCGTTGATCCCGTCGAAGGCACGACATTGTGCGCCAAGAACATGCCGGATTGCCTGGCCGTACTGGCGATCGCGGCGGGCGGCACCATGCTGCACGCCCCCGACATTTACATGAATAAACTGGCGATTGGACCCGGCTACGCCGACGGCACCGTCGATCTGGATGCCACGCCCGGTGACAACATTGCCGCGCTGGCCAAGGCCAAGGGTGTTTCGATCGATGAGATCACCGCTTGTATCCTCGACCGTCCGCGCCATGCAGCCCTGATCGAGGCGGTGCGCAAAACCGGTGCGGCGGTGCGCTTGATCGGCGACGGTGACGTCGCAGGTATTATGCAGACAACGACGCCTGAGATCACTGGCATTGATATCTATCTCGGCATTGGCGGTGCGCCTGAAGGCGTGCTAGCGGCGGCGGCCTTGCGTTGCATTGGTGGCCAGATGCAAGCGCGACTGCACCCGTTCAAGGATGAAGACGCGCGCCGCGCCGAAAAGCTTGGCGTCAGCGACATCACGCGGCGTTATTCGCTGCTCGATCTGGTGGGCGGCGACGTCTTCTTCGCGGCCACCGGCGTCACCGATGGCAGCATGCTGCGCGGCGTTCGCTACAGCAAAGGCGCCATCGAAACCGAAACCGTGGTGATGCGCTCCTACACCAAGACCGTCCGCTGGATTCGCGCCCGCCACGGCAAGCTGGCGACCGGTCTTTAGTCGAACAGCTTCGACACCGAGCGTTCCTCGGCGATGCTTTTGATGGCGTCGCCGATCAGCGGCGAGATCGGCAAGACGCGGATGTTGCCGGCGATGCGGATCGCCTCTGTCGGCTGGATTGAGTCGGTGATCACCAGCGATGTCAGCTTTGAGGAGGCGATGCGGGCGACGGCGCCGCCCGATAGCACGCCGTGGCTGATGTAAGCGCCAACTTCCGTTGCGCCTTTGGCAAGCAGCGCGTCGGCGGCGTTGCACAAGGTGCCACCGGAATCGACGATGTCGTCGACCATCACGCAGCGCATGCCGTTGACGTCGCCAATTACGTTCATGACCTCGGATTCACCGGCGCGTTCGCGCCGCTTGTCGACGATGGCGAGCGGCACGCCGAGGCGGCTGGCCATGGCGCGGGCACGCACGACACCGCCCACGTCCGGCGACACCACCATCAGCTTCGACAGATCCATGGTCCGCTTGATGTCCTTGACCATGACAGCAGCGGCAAACAGATTGTCGACGGGGATGTCGAAGAAGCCCTGGATCTGGCCGGCATGCAGATCGAGTGTCAGCACGCGGTCGGCGCCGGCACGGGTGATCAAATTGGCGACCAGCTTGGCCGAGATCGGCGCGCGCGGGGCAACTTTGCGGTCCTGCCGGGCATAGCCGTAATACGGCATCACCGCTGTGATGCGGCGCGCTGAAGCACGACGCAGCGCGTCGATGATGATCAGCAGTTCCATCAGGTGGTCGTTGGTCGGGAACGACGTCGATTGCAGGATGAACAGGTCCTCGCCACGGACGTTGTCCTGTACCTCGACAAAGATTTCCATGTCGGCGAAGCGGCGGACAACGCACGCCGTCATCGGCATTTTCAGGTGCGTGGCGATCGCCTCGGCCAGCGGCCGGTTGCTGTTTCCCGCGACCAGCTTCATGCCACGCTCTCCAACGCCCGACCGTTAAGGATGCGGGTCTTATTCCACAAACAAACGCCGCCTGCAAACCGCCGGCGGCGCTCGTCGGCTACGCGAACGTCGTGTCAGTTGGCGATTGTCTGCTTGGTGCGGCCCTGTGCCAGCTGCGTCGCGGTCTTCAGCAGGTCTGCAACGCCCTTAGCGGCTTCGCGCGCCGCCAAATCCGCCGTGCGGCCCCAGGTGCCATCAAGCGAACCCTGTGGCACGATATTACTTTGGGTAACTGTGCCAACGCGCTTACCGGCCGGATCGGTAACGATCCATTCGATCTTCACTGTCTGCTTGCCGCCTTGGGGTTGACCCATGGTGACCTTGCCCTGGACCGAACACGCGTTCGGCGCGGCCGCCGACACGAGCGTGGTGCCCGTTGCGCCCAAATGCTTCTGAATAGCTTGCGTCAGTAGGATTTCACCGTCACCCGAAGCCCCGATTACTGGTACGATCAGCGCCGCGAGCTTGGTGTTCGCCGGCAATGCCGCCGGCACAACCTGGCCTTCGACGCCCGTGCTGGCAGAGGCCGGCGCCAGACTGACCGGCTGCGCATTGGTGCTACCCTGCAACAGGCTGCCACCTTGTACGGCGCCGACTTGTGTGTTGTTGGCGGCGGTCGCGGTCGCCTGTGCAGTCTTGGTGACGCTGCCATCAGCGTTGGCTATCGGCACACCCACCGCTGGCGCTTTCATCGGAACCCAAGCTGCGAGCTGCGACGAAGTTGCCTCGGCGATCTTGCTGATGACCTTGTCGTCGAACGCTGCCCAAGGGTCCTGGCCCTTCTTGGCACCGACGAGTTCTTCCCCCTTAACGCGATGCGCGCGTTGACCGGTGCGGTCACTGACGTCCCAAATGTATGTGACCTTGGTAGCGCCGGCGCCTGGCGCAGCAACGACGTAGCCTCGCACGGTGTAATCAGCGGCCTCACCCGGCGCGCGCGCCACCGGCACACTCTGCCGCTCCATGGCGGCAACGACGCTGCCATTCAGCTTGGCCGAAATATCAGCTGGCGCGCCGACAACTGGAAGGAAGGCCAGCTTGGCCTTGCCCGATTCAGCAGGCAGTGCCGCTACCGCAGGTGCGTCGGTCCCGGCGATTGGGCCGAAGATTGATCCCGCCCCGCCACCGCAGGCTGCAAGCGAAAGCGTCACGACGCCGACAACGGCGACACGCACCCCGCGCTCGAACCGGAAGAAACCAGCAATTCCGTTCGCGCTCATCATTTGGGCGTACCCCCTGTGCTCCACGTCCCGCTCGATCCGTCCCTTGCACACTGACGCCACGCAACGTTCCGAACCCCCTTCGCGCAGCCATGCGCTGAGGCCCAAGGGCATGTCCGCTACAGTTCGCAGCGTCGATCGGTCTGCCCTCAACCTTTCGCATAACGCGCTGGCATGCATGCGTCCAGCGTTGAGGTGCGCCATGGCTACCGCAGGGCCATACACAGGCCCATGCAACATGCGCTTTTCTGTGGACGCGGGGCTATTGGGCAACGATGGCCGCAATTTGGCGGCCATAATCTGCCTCTTTGCGATGCGTGACGCGGCGGAAGCTGAAAAACCGCGATTCGTCGGAATAAGTGCACGCGCCGAGGTCACTGGCAGCGGCGATGCCGGCGTGATGCAGACGCGACGCCACGAATCCGGGCAGGTCAAACCAGGACTTGTCGCCCGCGCCGGGCTTGAAGTAAGAGCCGAACTGGGTGTCTGCGGAGAGAAACGCGGTTTTGAACTCAGGTCCGACCTCGTAGGCCTGAGGGCCAATGCATGGACCGATCGCGGCCAGTATGCGCCTGCGGTCAGCGCCCAACCGCTCCATTTCTACGATCGTCGACTCGATGATGCCACCAAGGGCGCCCTTCCAGCCTGCGTGCGCGGCGGCGACAACACGGGCCACCGGATCGGCAAACAACACGGGCGCGCAATCGGCGGTCAGAACGCCGACGACCAACCCCGGGCTCGCGGTCACCAAGGCATCGGCGCGCGGACGCGTGGCAGCATCCGGCCACGGTTCGGCGATCGGCAGGGCAACGGAGCCATGCACTTGCCAGGGCGTCATCAGCTGGTCAGCGTTCGCGCCTAAGTGGCGGGCAACGCGCAACCTGTTCTCGGCAACCGCCTCAGCGCTGTCGCCAGAGCCGGGGCCGCAGTTCAGCGAAGCATAAATGCCCGTGGAGACACCGCCAGCGCGCGTGAAAAAGCCATGCCGGATTCCGGGCACGGCAAGGTTCTCGGTTGCAAGGCTGATCATCATGATGCTGCCAGTGTGCTCTGATCGGCCTTGGCGCGCAATCAGCGCGGCAGCGACAGAATCGGCAAGTCAACGCCGCTGCTTGCCAGGCCGATGACCTTGAAACGCGTGCCCATGGCATCCGGCGAGATCAACCGGGCAACGCCGGCTTCGATCCCGGCACGTTGACGGGCGCTGGCGTCGCGCGTGAGACGCGCCGTGCGCTCGATAATCCCGAGGCCACCGAGGAACTCGGCCTGGCTCAGCGGCGCCGAAGTCCGCAAACCCGTTCCGGTGGCCGCGTGAGCAAAAGCCGTGAAATCAACTTGCGCGGTAAGATCGGCTAGGCCGGGGTTGGCAAAGGGCGAGGCATAGGCGTGTTTGTGCACCGCCTGCAGCGTATCGCCATAGCCTGGTGTCGTGTGGCCGTAGTCAATGAATAAAGCGGCCAAGGGAGCGTGCTTGCTCTGTCGTGCGAAGGCGTCGCACAGGTCTTTGATGCCGGTCCGGACCTCAACAATTAGGCCATCGCTGGCCGGCAGCTTGGCTGGCCAGGCTTTGGGCAAGGACGCGGGCGGGCCATCGACGAACATCAACCCGCCCAATCCATCGTCAGCGACGCAGCGCTCGACCCAGCCGCCACTACGACTGCTGAGCTGGCGGATCGGCAAGGCATCAAGGAACTCGTTGGCGATGATGATGGTCGGCGCGTCGCTAGCTTCAAGCGTGGTTGACCAGCGCAGCTGAGCTGCCCAATCGCCCAGGGTGGCGGCTTGCGTCTTTGCCAGCGCTTCGCTGATCTCCATCAGCTCGACGCGCACCGACTTGAGGCACTCCGGTAAGACGTGCAGGGCACGCAGCAGGTCCCGCATCAGCGTGCCACGCCCTGGGCCAAGCTCAACAATCCGGAACTCAGTTGGCCGGCCCATGCCCTGCCAGACAGCGGCGCACCAGATGCCGATCAACTCGCCAAAGGTTTGCGAAATTTCCGGTGCGGTGATGAAATCGCCGCCGGCGCCGATGGCGTCACGGCGGCGGTAATAGCCGAATTGCGGATGCGTCAGGCACAGCGCCATATAGTCAGCGACGCTGAGCGGTCCACGCTGCTTGACGATGCTGAGGAGGCCCGCCTGGGCCTCCTCGTCAGTCATTCCTGTCACAACTGCGGATCCCACATCGCATTCGCGAAGCCGTAGCCGTTCGGCGTCTTGATGACGTAGCCATGGCCTGGGAATGGCAAGTGCATGCCAACCACCGGGATACGATCGGTGGCCGTCATGTCGAACAGTTTCTTGCGGGTTTCGACGGCAAGCGCCCGGTCTGTGTCGAAAGCGATCGACCATTCCGGATGCGAGAACTGCAACGACGCGGCATGCACGATGTCGCCCCAGACCAGCAGCTGCGATTGGCCTGACGAAATCCGGTAGGCGGTGTGCCCGACCGTGTGACCGGGCGCCGGCACCGTGGTGATGCCCTTCATGACTTCTTTCTCGCCCACATGCTTGGTGACCTTGCTGGCATAGGGCGCGACGGCGGCGGCGCCAGCGGCGAACAGGGGCTTTGCTTCGTCAGGCGCCTTGGCGCCCGCATCGGCCGGGGTCCAGAAGTTCCAGTCGGCTTCCGAAACGATCAGTTCGGCATTCGGGAACGCCGCCTTGCCGTCGGCAGTCAGCAAGCCGTTGACGTGGTCGGGATGGATATGGGTGATCAGCACGGCGTCGATCGTTTCCGGCGCCACGCCAGCCGCCTTGAGATTGTCCTGCAACGCACCCACTGTCGGGCCCATCGCCTTGGCGCCGCCAGTATCGATCAGCACCAGTTTGTCGCCGGTATTGACGAGGAACGCATTTACAGCAGCGCGCAAGGGTTTCTTCTGCGGGCTCATGGCCAGCAGGTCGGCGATGCCCTTGGCGTCGGCGCCGGCGCCTTCAAACAGTTTGGCATCGAGATCGAAATAGCCGTCGAGCAGGGCTGACACTTGGATATCACCGACGGCCCAATGGTAGACACCCGGCGATTGCGCGGCGGCCTTGGTTGCCTTGGCGAACGCATTGGCTGGCAACAGCGGCAGCGTCGATGCGGCAGCGGCAGACGTGATGAAATGGCGGCGTGAAAGCATGGGGGCTGTCCTTAATTGAAGGGGGCCTTGTTGACGGGGGCAGGTGGACTGGCAAGGCCAATCCATGCCGATGCATATAGCGGCACAGTGGCAATCTGCGTAGGCCGGCACACGGCCCCTTGCCGTAATCCGTGCTGAGGACAGTCAGCACAACAAGTAACTCACTTCGCGTGCGGTTGTGCGACGGCGTGTGGTGCGAAAGGCGTCTTCGCCGTATCGCACCACAGCGGGCTCCAGCGCCAGCCTGTGGCGCGACACGGCCTGCAGAAGGCCTTTCACACCCTACACAGTCGCAACCCAGTCTGCCGATGCACTCGCAGCGATTTATGTTCCAAGTGCGCTACGTCCGGCCGCGTCTTAGCAGGTAGGCGCCGCCGATCAGCATCGGCAGGCTGTAGAGAATGCCCAGTGTCAGTGTGCCGCTGGGATCGAGCCAGGTGGTATCGCCGTCGCGGAAAATCTCGCAAAAAATGCGGGCGGCGGCGTAACCGACGAGGAAACTGCCAGCGATGAAGCCCGGCTGGTTGAGTTTGCGTGCCGAGTGCATGAAGTAGCGCAGCACCAGGAAGAGCACGAGCCCTTCCAGCAAGGCCTCGTAGAGCTGGCTTGGATGCCGCGCGATGCCGCCGGCTTCCGGATGCGGGAACACCATCGCCCAGGGCATAGTGCTGGCCCGGCCCCACAATTCGCCGTTGATGAAATTGGCGATGCGGCCAAGGAACAAGCCAATCGGCAGCGCTGCCGCCACCAGGTCACCTGCCGCCACGGGGCTGACGGCGTGCCGGCGCCCAAACAACAGCAACGCGATGATGACGCCGATGACGCCGCCATGAAACGCCATGCCGCCATTCCAGGTCTGCACAATGCCGATGGGGTTCTGCCAGATCATTTCCGGCTCGTAGAGCAGCACGGAGCCGAGCCGCCCGCCGATCACAACACCGCCGACGATCCACAACAGCAGGCTGTCGATCGCCTCGACTGTCAGTGGTGGCTTGCCGTTCCACAGGCCGGTGTTGCGGACCAACGATCGGATGTACTGCCAGCCGATCAGCAGTCCAGCTGCATAGGCTAAACCATACCAGCGGATCGGCAACGGACCGATCCAGAACGCCACTGGATCGATGTTGGGGAATGGCAAGGTCAGCAACAGCGCGGCAGATTGCATCGATAACTTCCCCAAACGTCTGCGAAGGCCGTGTATAATTCAAGTCAACCGCCGTTCCCTTACACGCACGAGAGCTTGGGTACCATGACACAGACCGACAACCGCCTGTTCGACGAACTTGCCAAGGTGATGACCAATGCCGCTGGCTCTGCCGATGGCCTGCGCCGCGAGGCCGAAAGTGTGATGCGCGCGCAAGCCGAGCGGCTGTTGCGCGGGATGGACCTGGTGCAGCGCGAGGAATTCGAGGCCGTCAAGGCGATGGCGGAAAAGGCGCGCCTGGAGAACGAGCGGCTGGCGGCGCGGTTGGCGGTTCTTGAGGCACAATCGGTTGCTCGCCCCTGAACTCGCGATCGGCCGCCCACGGATTCGATCGCCTGACGAGCCGCGATGCTGCCACTCCGGCGACTTGTCCACATGCCGCCCTCGAAAATGACCGGATTTGTCTGATTTCTGACCAATTCACGCCGGAAGTCAGCAGGTGAACGTGGACAACGCAGGTCCCTTGCTTGCAGGCCCGCCGAACGAAGCCTAGGACCCGTTCATCGCCGATGTCGAACCGCGTGGGCATGACGACGACGAAGATGAGCAGGTCGTGCGGCGCGATCGAAAAATGAAAAGGATAGGGTATGGGAGCCACTGAATTGCGCTGCGAGCGCGCCTCCAATCCCGTCGATCTGATTGAGCACCTTGCCGGCAAGGAAGACTGGCACTTTGAGCGTGGATCCGACGACGAACTGACGATGACGATAGCCGGGACCTGGGCTGACTATCATGTGTCAATCAACTGGCGGGATGATCTGGAAGCGCTGCATATCGCCTGCGCCTTTGATTTCAAGGTGCCCGACATTCGCCTGAACGAAATCTACAAGCTGATCGCCAACATTAACGAGCAGCTCTGGCTCGGCCATTTCGATCTTTGGACTCATGAAGGGCTGATGATGTTCCGGCACGGCTTGCTGCTAAACAACAACGTCGCGACACCGCGCCAGTGTGAAGCACTGATCCAAGCGGCGTTGGAAGCCTGCGAGCGCTATTTCCAGGCCTTCCAGTTTGTCGTCTGGGCCGGTAAACCAGCGAGCGAAGCCTTGTCATCGGCGATGTTCCAGACCGAGGGCCGCGCGCAGTAGCGAAGTTGGGGCGTTACGGCTTCGCAACGCCTGCTGACCAAAGTTGGAGTGACCATCATGAGCGGACCCCTGGCGACACTTTTGCCAGGGCCGCTTGTGCTCGTTGGCGCCGGCAACATGGGCGGTGCATTGCTGGCAGGATGGTTAGAACGCGGCTTGCCTGCCGCCCGGATCGTGGTGCAGGACCCCGGACCGCCACCAGCAATCGCCGCGCTCTTGGCCAAACACGGGATCGCTGCTGTCGCGCAAGCGACCGCCATAGCACCAGCGTCCGTGGTCCTGCTCGCCGTCAAACCACAGATCATGGACGCGACTCTGCCCGGCATTCTTGCGCATGTCGGGCCGGCAACCGTGGTGTTGTCAGTGGCCGCCGGGCGCACGCTGGCGGGGTTCGCCAAGGCGCTGCCAGCCGGCACCGCCATTGTCCGCTCAATTCCCAACACGCCAGCATCAGTCGGGCGCGGCATTACCGCAGCCGTCGCCAATGCCTCCGTAACGCCCGTCCAACGCGCGTTGTGCGACGCCCTGCTGACCGCCGTTGGCAGTGTCGCCTGGGTCGACGACGAAAGCCTGATTGACGCCGCCACTGCGGTCAGCGGCAGCGGACCGGCTTACGTGTTCCTGCTCGCGGAATGCCTGGCAGAAGCCGGCCGCGCCGCTGGCCTGCCAGCCGAGACCGCCGAGCAATTGGCGCGCATGACGGTTATCGGCGCGGGCGAAATGCTGTTTCGTGACCCAACCGGCGCCGCCCAATTGCGCCGCAACGTCACCAGTCCGAATGGCACCACGCAAGCCGCGCTTGATCACTTGATGGCCGCCGACGGTCTGCAACCGCTGTTGACCAAAGCCGTTGCCGCCGCCAAGCGCCGTGCCGAAGAACTGGCCGGTTGAGCGAGCCGCGTTGCCTGGGCTGCACCCTTCGCGAAGTCCAGCAGCCACGGGCAGCACTCGCGGCGAGGTGCTGGGCTTCGCGAAGAGCTCAGCGCCAGCCTACTCAGGGTCGCGGTTTCAATCACTGTGCGGATGAAACAAACCACGAGCGTTACACCAGCGCTGTGCCGATCATGCCATCACGCGTGACGACGGCGGCGAGTTGCTCCTCGGTCCAACCTGCGGTTTCTGGCGGGCGTTGCGGCAGCACCATGTAGCGCAGGTCAGCGGTGCTGTCCCAGACGCGCACCGGCTGGCCGTCGGGCAATGTCACGCCGAACTCCGCCAATACAGCGCGCGGCTCGCGCACGGCGCGGGCCCGGTAAGCGTTGCTCTTGTACCAGACCGGCGGCAGTCCGAGCACCGGCCACGGATAGCAGGAGCACAGCGTACAGACGATGATGTTGTGCTGTTGGGCAGAGTTCTCGACGACGATCAGGTGCTCGCCCTGCAAGCCCGAAAAGCCGAGTTCCTTGACGGCCGCCGTGCCATCCGCGAGCAGCCGTGCCTTGTAGGCCGGATCGGTCCAGGCGCGCGCCACCACCTTGGCGCCGTTGCGCGGGCCAATTTTGGTCTGGTAGGCATCGACAAACACGTCCAGCGCTGCCGGATCGACCAGCCCTTTGGCGACCAACAGGTCCTCCAACGCCTTGACACGTGCCGCCATGCCGGTTTCTGCCGGATCGTGCGGGTGCTCGTGATTGGGCTCATGGCCGTCATGATCGTGGGCGCTCATGGGTGTCACTCCTTGCCGATTTCAAGCACGACGCGGCCAACAATCTGGCCTTTGCGCATCCGGTCAAAAATCTCGTTCACGGCTTCCAGGGGCTGCTTCTCGATCCTGGCGGTCACCAATCCCCGTGCTGCGAACGCCACGGCTTCATTCAGGTCCGCGCGCGTGCCGACATTGGACCCGGTGATCGACAGCTCGCCGTTGACCAGCCCCGATATGGATGTGCGGATCGTATCCTTATCGCCACCCGGCAGGCCAATGAAGGCGACCGTACCGCCGGGCCTCAGCACTTTGACGGCCAATTCAAACGCCGACGTTGCCACGGCCGTGACTACCGCGCCATGTGCGCCGCCAAACACCGATTGCGCGGCTTCGGCGGGCGACTGGCCACGGCCATCAATGACCACCTCGGCTCCGAGTTCCTTGGCCAGTGCCAACTTGTCGTCCGCGACATCGATCGCCGCCACGCGCATGCCCATGGCGCGGGCGTATTGCACGGCGATATGGCCGAGCCCGCCAATGCCGATCACTGTCATCCATTGACCGGGTCGAACGCCGGTGCGTTTCAGGCCGCGATAGGTGGTGACGCCTGCGCACAGGATCGGCGCCATTTCGGCCATGTCGCAATCATCGGGCAACTTGCCGCAATAGGCGGCGGGAGCGACCATGTATTCGGCGTAGCCGCCCGGCTTGGAATAGCCAGTCGCCTCAGCCTGCTTGCAAATTGTTTCCATGCCCGACAGGCAGAACTCGCAGGTGCCGCAGGAGCTATACAACCACGGCACACCAACGCGCTGACCGATGCTTATGCCGGTGACGTCGGGTCCGAGTGCCGCGACTATGCCAGCGACTTCATGGCCAGGGATCAACGGCAGAGCCGGCAACGGCGTCCAATCGCCATCCATAGCATGCAGATCACTGTGGCAGACGCCGCACGCGACGACCTTGATCAGGATATCGCCGCGGCCAGGCTTGGGCACCGGCAGCGTCTCAAACGTCACGGGTTTGCCGATGGCCCGCACGACCGCCGCGCGCATCGTGGCAGGAACGGCAGTAGCGCTGGTTGCGGCCGTTGAAGTTTTGTCAGCCATGTTTTCGTCCCTTGGATCGCCGATGCTGTCGCCAACTGTCCACTAATCTTGGATTGGCTGCTGCCCGAACGCAACTCCTGACGCAGCGACCGCAGCTTCGCAAACGGTCTGGTCAAGGGTACTGGTTTTTGCTGCAACTTTCTCAAGCTGCGGTTCGGTCATGAATGCGATAAGGTATCACTTGTCCGAGTTAAGGCGGGATTTGAGGGCGATGGCAGTTTCTGGACCAGACATCACTGTGGGTCAGCCGGTTGCTGGCCGTGCGCGGCAGCCAGCTGAGGCAGCACGGCCTATGGCGAGTGTAAAGCCAGCGCTGCCCGCGATCAACGGCGCCGCCACGCCGCCGGCCAGCGGCAAAACCAAGGCTACCGGCAGCCGCAAGCCATTGGCTAAGATGTGGGCTCGGCTGCGCCGCCAGGAAGTGGCAGGCAAGCTACCGCCCGAGATGCTGCAGGCTGATGTCGCTGAGAGCTTCATTCCCGTTCCGCGCACCGAGATCACCAACCGCTTGAGCCGGCCGGAAGTCTGGCCGGCGGGCATGGCGCCGGACGTCAAACGCCTGTTCCGCTATCTGACGGCCTGGCGGCATATCGGGTACAATGAGCTGCTCGACCGGCTGGATTCCGCCTACGATCTGTTCTCGCCCGACAGCGATATCCGGGTTGATCAGACGCGCACCAATGCGGAGATCGTCGCTACCCGCGCCGACTTCATGGCCAAGATGCGCCACCTGCTGGTGCACGCCAACTTCAAGGAGATCCCGCGCGATACGCTCGACAAGGTGCTGACGCGTGATTCCGAGTATGGGCTCGATTTGCACGTTGATTTCGATGATTACGACGAGATCATGCTGTATTGGCGCGGCACCGCCGAACGCAGCCGCAGCAAGCCCGCCAATATCCTGTTCTGGCGCAAGATCACCAGCCAGTTCCCGGTCTACAAGCGGCTGTTCCTGCTGCTGAAGTTGAAGCCAAAGGAAGTGCGCATCGCGGAGATGATGCGCGACCATGGCCTCAGCTACAAGGCCGCGCTCCGCCAGCTCAATTCGCGCCGCAAGATGTTGCCGGTCGACGCCGATGACGACGCGGTCTTCCTGAAGATCTTCAAGGACATTCCGTTGTCCGACATGGAGATGATGTTCCCCAACACCAAGGTTAAGTTCCGCAAGAGTGACAAGGTGATGATCAGCTTGAGCGCCGGCGGCAGCCTCGGCGGCGTGATTGCCGCCCCGGTCTTGAAGCTGTTCGCCGCGACCTCGCTGATGATCATGACGCCAGCGGCGTTCGGCATGTTGGCGCTGGCGCTTGCCGGCGTCGGCTACCGGCAGTTCAACAGCATGATCAACCAGCGCCGGCAGTACATGTCGATCCTGGCGCAGAACCTGTACTTCCACACGCTGGCAGACAATCGCGCGGCGTTGACCTTGCTCGCCAGCCGCGCCGAGGAGGAGGATGTCAAGGAAGACATGCTGCTCTACGCGATGCTGGCTAAGGAAAAGTCAGTGCATCGCAGCGAGTTGGACCAAATCCGGCAAGCCATCATCGATCACCTGAAGCGCGATTTCGATGTGACTGTCAGCTTCGATGCCGAGGAGGCTCTTGGCCGCCTGATCAAGGACGGCGTCGTCACGGAATTGCCCGACGGCACCTTTCGGACCATGACCCCAACGGAAGGCATCCGCCACTTCGACAAGCTCTGGGACGGCTACCTCAACCCCGACGGCGTCGACCGCACCGTGATTGATGAGATGTGACGAGTTTCGGTCTGGGTGCGCCTGGGTTAGCTAAGTAATTAGCTAATAGAGGCGAAATGAGCACTTATACTGTCCATCAGGCCAAGACCAACCTGTCGAAATTCATTGCAGCCGTCGAAGCTGGCGAAAAGGTCGTGATCGCGCGGGGTACCACGCCAGTGGTCCGCTTGGTTTCGGTGAAATCTCCTCCCAAGCGCGTGTTCGGTGTTCTGCGCGGTCAGTTCAAACTAACGGATGCATTCTTCGAGCCGCTTCCCGAGGATGAGTTGGCAGCATGGGAGGGTGCGTATGAGGCCGATCTGGCGAGTGAAGAAACCACCACGACCGGGAATGCAACTGGGAATTACCAGTCGTGAAGCTACTGCTCGACACACACGCCATACTTTGGTGGCTGTTCGGCAGCTGCAAACTGTCACTACTGGCGCGACAAGCAATTGCTGACTCAAAGAATGACGTGTTCATCAGCGCCGTATCAGCTCTTGAGATCACAACCAAAGTGAGACTGGGAAGCTGCCAGAGGCTAGCCAAATTGCCAACGCGTTTTCAACGGTGGTCACGGCACCAGGGTTCAAAGAGCTGGCCGTGACGATGGCGCACGCGCAGCGCGCTGGACTACTTCCAGGTGATCGTCGCGATCCCTTCGATCGACTCATCGTTGCGCAGGGCCGTATCGAGGCTATGACGGTCGTGACCAGCGATGCGATGCTCGTCGGTTTTTGCAGCAATACGTTGTGGTGAAGTCCTCGCCCAGTTCAATGGTTGAACCCTCTCTCAAGCCCGCGTGCCCGCTTCAACAATACGTGCATCGCGACCCAGTGCCTGAAACACTGTCGTGACAATATCGGGCGCCTGCAATCCTGCCCGGGCGTACATGACCTCCGGCTTGTCGTGGTTGAGGAACAAATCCGGCAGCACCATCGGCCGTACTTTAAGGCCACGATCGAGCAGTCCGTCCATGGCCAGGAACTGCAGCACGTGGCTACCGAAACCGCCGATGGAGCCTTCCTCAATAGTGATCAGCACCTCGTGCTCGCGCGCCAGCCGGCGGATCAGGTCTTGATCGAGCGGCTTCATGAAGCGGGCGTCAGCGACGGTGGTTGACAATCCGAAGCCCTGCAACTGATCGGCTGCCTTAAGCGCCTCGGCCAGCCGCGTGCCGAACGACAGCAGCGCCACTGACGTGCCCTCGCGCAACACGCGCCCGCGCCCGATTGGCAGCGGCACGCCTGCTTCCGGCATCTCCAGCCCAACGCCCTCGCCGCGCGGATAGCGCAAGGCGACTGGGCCGTCGTCAATACTGGCGGCGGTCGCCACCATGTGGCGCAGCTCAACTTCGTCGGCAGCGGCCATGATGGTGAAGCCGGGTAGGCAGCCGAGATAGGCCGCATCGAACGACCCGGCATGGGTCGGGCCGTCGGCGCCGACCAATCCGGCGCGGTCAATGGCAAAGCGTACCGGCAGGCCCTGGATCGCGACATCGTGCACCACTTGATCGTAGCCGCGCTGCAGGAACGTCGAGTAAATCGCGCAAAAGGGTTTCAGGCCCTCGCAAGCGAGGCCGGCTGCGAACGTCACCGCATGCTGCTCGGCGATGCCGACATCAAACATGCGATCGGGGAATTCCTTGCCGAACAGGTCTAGCCCCGTGCCATCGGGCATAGCCGCAGTGATAGCGCAGATGCGATCGTCCTTGCGCGCCTCGATCATCAGGCTGTCGGCGAACACCCGCGTATAGGTCGGCGCATTGGCTGCTGGCTTGTCCTGCTTGCCAGTCACCACGTTGAAACGGGCGACACCGTGATATTTGTCGGCGGAGCTTTCGGCAGGCGCGTAGCCGTGGCCCTTCTCGGTGCGCACATGCACTAGGATCGGGCCATTGCGGGCGTCGCGGACATTGCGCAGCACCGGCAGCAAGTCATTGAGATTGTGCCCATCGATCGGGCCGACATAGTAGAAGCCGAGTTCTTCGAACAGCGCTCCTCCCTGCCACAGATGCCGCGTGTATTCCTCGGCCCGCGCCGCCCGGCGTTCCCAGGCTTTCGGCAACTTGCGGGCGAGGGTTTTGCCCAGATCGCGCAATTTCAGGTAAGTGCCGCTCGACGTGATGCGCGCCAGATAGGATGACAACGCGCCGACCGGCGGCGCGATCGACATGTCATTGTCGTTGAGGATGACGATCAGCCGGCTGTCCATGGCGCCGGCGTTGTTCATCGCCTCATAAGCCATGCCCGCACTCATGGCGCCGTCGCCGATCACCGCTACCACGTTGTTGTCGCCACCAGCCTTATCCCGAGCTACGGCCATGCCCAATCCAGCAGAAATGGACGTGGAAGAATGCGCGGCGCCGAACGGGTCGTACTCACTCTCGGTGCGTTTGGTGAAGCCGCTGAGGCCGCCGCCCTGGCGCAAGGTGCGCATACGGGCGCGCCGGCCGGTCAGGATCTTGTGTGGATAGGCCTGATGGCCAACGTCCCAGATCAGCTTGTCCTTGGGCGTGTCGAACACGGCATGCAGCGCCACCGTCAATTCGACGACGCCAAGCCCAGCGCCCAAGTGCCCGCCGGTCACCGATACGACATCGATCAGCTCGCGCCGCAGTTCATCGGCCAGTTGCGGCAGCTTGTCATCGCTCAGCGCGCGGATATCAGCCGGCGTCGCGACCTGATCGAGGAGGGGCGTC